>DNLG01000133.1:21516-21909 GCA_003488525.1 Bacteroidota bacterium
TTCTCATCGATCTCGCAGAGTTTTTCGACCACGCAGTTCCTCAACGGGTACGAAACCGAGGATCTTCAGCAGGGGGCGTGGGGCTCGGCTATTCTTGGACGCATCTTTTCGATGGGCGAAGGGTCCGAGGCCATGTGGTACATCGCAGGTCAGGCCGAACAGTCACGGCTCATCACACCGTCACTGTACGCCTATGGTCACATCTCGGCCGGTACGGGCTTCATCGGGGCACGTGCGCGTAACACGTCTGTGGACGTGCACGCCATTGCTCACTGGCGACTTGATCCCAAGCTCGTGCTGACATCTCGCCTGCGTTCGCAGACGGTCTGGAACTGGAATGGATTTCACCAGCTTGTGCTCGATCCGGAGTCGGGCATGCGAAGTCTTGATGCC
>DNLG01000146.1:0-9096 GCA_003488525.1 Bacteroidota bacterium
AACGAGATGTGCAGGTGGTCGACACTTCGCGACATGTCCTCCAGAACCCGCTCGGCAATCTCATACATTCCGAGCTTGTCGACGTCAAACATCGTGTAGGCTGCAACACCAAGCTCCTTGATCAGCTCTCGCTCGCCAGGGTCGATGCTGCGAAGACCAATGATGGCCAGATTCCTCGGATCGAGCTTCGGACCGTCCAATCCAATCTTCGTGAGTGACGGATGTCCAATTCCCATGGCAACGGCCAAAGGCATACCGTGAATGTTGCCGCTCGGCGTTGTCTCTGCCGTGTTCATGTCGGCATGGGCGTCGATCCATATCACTCCGAGCGTCTTGTTGTGCTCTTTGCAATGGGCGCCGATCCCGGCCAGCGAGCCGACAGACATCGAATGATCACCACCGAAGAGCAGAGGAAAGTGTCCGTCGTCGAGGATGGACTTGACCCTGCCCGAAAGGATGTGACTCATGGCCGCCACTTCCGGCAGGTACTTCAGCTTCGTATCCTGAAGTTCCTGCACCTCGATGTTGCGAATCGGAATATCACCTTCATCGATGACCTTGTAGCCAAGCGACTCCAGTTTGAGATCGACGTCGGCAATGCGCAGTGCCGATGGCCCCATGTCCACTCCACGTCTGTCTGCCCCTAGATCGATTGGAAAACCGAGAACACGGACGGTGTTGGACTTGCGCATAACTGTTTTCTATGTCAATGTATTAGGACGTCTTGTTCATAAGGTGAGTCAGCACCGTCGACAGTGTCCGCTTGAGATCACGGCGAGGGACGACGAGGTCGACAAAGCCTTTTTCCAGAAGAAACTCTGAGCGCTGAAAGCCTTCCGGAAGCTTCTTTCGGATCGTCTGCTCGATCACCCGAGGTCCGGCAAAACCGATCAGCGCCTTGGGTTCGGCAATGATCACGTCACCAAGCATGGCATACGAGGCCGAAACGCCCCCCGTTGTCGGGTCTGTCAGAATCGAGATATACGGCAGTCCAGCTTCAGACAACTCAGACAGCACAGCGCTGGTCTTAGCCATCTGCATCAACGACAGCGCTGCTTCCTGCATGCGCGCGCCACCTGAGGCCGATATAAAGACAAACGGCATTTGCTGCTCCAGTGCTCTGCGGCCGGCGCGGAGGAACTTCTCGCCCACAACCGAGCCCATTGAGCCGCCGATAAAGCCGAAGTTCATGCACCCGAATGAGATTGGCTCGCCACTGATGGAGCCGACGCCGGTGGTCACCGCATCCGGTAGATCGCTCTTGCTGTAGGCCTCCTTCAGTCGTGCCTTGTACGGACGCGTGTCGACAAAGTCCAGCGGGTCGGCCGAGCGGACATTGACGTCCGTTTCTACCCATGTCCCCTCGTCGAATAGAATCGCTACATACTTCGCGCTTCCTATCCGGAAATGATGCGAACACGACGGGCAGGTAAAGCAATTCTCTTCGAGTTCTTTGCGGTAGATCACCGTAGAACACTCCGGACACTTGGTCCATAGGCCATCGGGCATCTCCCGGGCCTGCGTCTCGGTGGTAATGTTTTTATTCTTGCGGAGGAACCAAGCCATGTACAAAAGTACGGAAAAGCCTCGACCTCTCTGGCTACGGCAAGGGGCTTACCGAATCAAGTACACGGAGCGCTGACCACTGGCATCGGTTCTGATGTATGGACCCGACGGAAGCTGGGAGAACTCGGCGGGACTGCGCGCTACGAGTCGACCAGCCATATCATAGACGGTCGACTCGTTGTCATCATCACGCTCCTGCTCAATGTCATCTGCCACACTCACGACTTCCACCGGGAAATTGTGAAAAGACAGGGCGCCGACTCCCCCGTCGGCCACCAGCCAGGGACCCTGAAAGATGGTTCCATCGTCATAGGCATAGTCCGGTACGTAACTCACGCTCATAACCGGCTTCGGAAATGTCAGAGTCACCCGACCTGCATACTCCCTCAATACGGGCCAGGAAAGACGCTCAACACGCACGCTCGTTGGCCGAAGCTTCGGGTCATTATCGGCAAACCATGCATCCGTAGCCCTTCGGAGCTTGCCGTTCCTGACGAAATCACTAGTCATTCGTAGACCGTCTTTCTGCCCCCTGAAATCAATCGTAACCGTTCCGTTGCCGGTGTTCCGGGCGATTTGCGGCCGTGGGGAGTGTGACCATGATGTGGCAGTGAAGTACGTCAGATCATCGAAAACATCAACCATCTGACGTCCGAGCTCGGCATAGCCCTGACCGTTATAGTGACAGCCATCGTGACCCGGCAGGCCCGATGCCGCATGAACGATCACGTCTTTATAGAGCAGACCAAGTCTGCGCTGCTCATCGCGCAGCTTGGCATGGTTCGGTCCGGCGCATCCCGGGCGGATCTGAATGACGACGATATACTGCAATGCTGGAAGATCCTGCTTCCATGCCGTGCGCAGCTGATCAAAACTGGAAATGTAATCGTCGGCCGACGTGTTGGACTCCCCTTGATACCAGAATAGACACTCGATTCTGTTCCGCATACCGCTCTTGATGACTCTATAGAGCCAGCTGCCATAGATCGTCGAGAGATTTAGCCGATTAGTACGATCTGGCAAATGCTGTTCGATGCGCGTGCCCCCTACGCCGCCATTGATACAGAGACTTGGTATTCCTTGTTCGGCAAGAGAATTCTGAAGATAGAGTGCCCAGGCACCCACGTTTGGCCCCCCTCCGTTACCGGCAGCACTGCTGAGTGCGAACGCCGTATCAGACGGGCTCTGACTGAAGTTTCCGCCGAATGTGCGTGCCCAGACCGAGGTAGAAACAGAAGCATCGCCGAAAATCGAGTTCGACTGACCGTTGACCGAGAATGCGATCCCGGGAGTGATGTCTGTAGCCTGGAACATCGTGTCGTACGACGTCCGACCCACTCTACGAACTGTCACGGCTGCCGAGTAGGAGACTCTCCCCTGCGGCCGAAACTGCGGCGGCGTTGTCGTACAGAAGATCGTATCGCCTGACTTTGGCCTTACATAGCGCCTCGTGACTATCGTATCGCCGTCTCGGCGGATCTCAATGAGCGCTTCGTCGACGCTGTCGGAAATGACCACACCACGCACACTGATGGGGTCTCTCCAATGAATGACCTGCAGCGAGCGGGGCGCCGCGGTGAACCGTATCATCGGCTTTGGTGGATCGGGTGCGCGCTCGATGGTATACCGATCGTGCAGATAGCGTTCAACCGAAAGCTCTTCTCCTGCTGTGAGCGCCCGCTCGAAGATCAGGATCTCGCCAATGGAACCATTCAGCCCATTGCCCCCTTGGTAAGCGCCGACATAGATCACTGAATCGGTGTTGGTCGGAATGACGTCGTCTGACGTCTTTCGGTTGTTGAGCGAGATAGAGGTCTGACCCGTAGAATCCCTGTGGCGAACTCTCAGGACCGCTGGACCCGAAAGTGCCGTGGAGCTTGTGCTCAGCCGCCCAAAGTCGCCTTGATGTAGCACCGTCGGCACGCCGGGAGCGCTCGTGAAGAACGCTCTGTTCTGGCCCGAGACCATGTTGTTGGCCGCGTGTACGCCGTTCCAGTTGAAGACGACGTACATCGTGTAGTCCCTCCTGACGGGAAACACGGAAGGGGCTGAATAGTAACCAGAATTGGCAAAGACGATGGCCGGTCGTGCATTGATCTTTCCAGGCACAAGTCCTACGCCAGGTTGAGCCAGCGCAACGTGTCCTCCAACGATCGACCCCCAGCGTTTGATCACGCCCGCCGAGTCCGTTGTGAGCGTGTCCGCCCTAAGCCACAGGCGCAGGCCCGGCGGCATGGATTGAGCGATGATGAGACAGGAGCTAAGAAGCCCCATCATCAGCAGAGCGGAGAGTTTATGCATGCGACGAAGATAGTCCCTCGTCACAGGTCCACCAAGGGGATTGACGAGCTACTTGCCGATCGTGAGGATCTCGTACTGGATCACTCCTGCCGGAACCTTTGTCTCGACCGTTTCGCCAACGACCTTACCGAGCAAGGCCTTGCCAAGGGGGCTTGTGACCGAAAGTTTGTTCTGCTCGAAATCAGCTTCTTCGGGAGAGACAAGCAGATACTTGATCTTCTTGTTTGTCTTTTTATTGAGCAGCTCTACCCGTGAAAGGATGTAGACCTTGTCGTCCGGGAAATCCTTAGCGTCGATGACCTGCGCCTTGGAAAGCATGGTCTGCAGTCTGGAAATGCGGATCTCGAGCAGTTCCTGTGCATGCTTTGCCGCGTCATAGTCGGCATTCTCCGACAGATCACCGTGTGAGCGCGCCTCGGCGATCTTCTGCGCAATCTCGCGTCGGCCATTGGTGGTCAACTCCAGCACTTCTGCCTGAATCTGATGCAGATACTCTTTTGTAACGTAGACGGCATCCCCAGCCATGGGAAGTCTCCGATTAGATGTCGATGGGTGATGGTGGTAGGCGATAAAAAAAACAAAGCCGCTGGCGGCTTTGTTTTGTTCGTTCCGAATCTACGCAGGGGCGTTCGTTGGTGCAACCGCAACTCTACAGATGCCGTAGAATGTGCCCCATTTTATCTCTTTTTGTCTCAAGGTAAACCTGATTGTCGGCTGTTGCCGGAACCTCCAAGGACACTAACTCGGTCACTTCAAGTCCATAGGATTGCAGACCGACGCGCTTTTTCGGGTTATTCGTCATAAGCTTCATCTTCTGGATACCGAGCTCATGCAATATCTGCGCTCCGATACCATAGTCGCGCGGATCGGGTGGAAATCCAAGATGAACGTTGGCCTCTACGGTGTCGAGTCCCTGCTCCTGGAGCGCATACGCCTTGATCTTGTTCGCCAGACCAATGCCCCTTCCCTCCTGGCGCATATAGAGAACCACGCCACGACCTTCCTGCTCGATCCGATCGAGTGCTGCATGCAGCTGCGGACCGCAATCGCAACGGAACGATCCAAAGATGTCCCCCGTCAGACACTCGCTGTGAACGCGCACAAGCACTGGCTCGACGGTCGATACATCACCCTTTACAATTGCGACGTGTTCCTTGCCATCAACGGTGTTTTCATAGATCTTGACGATGAAGTCGCCATGCTCACTCGGCAGCTTTGCCTCTGCAACGAACCGCACGAGGATCTCCGCTCTACGACGGTAGGCAATCAAGTCTTGTACGGTGATAATTGGAAGATCCTGCTCCTTGGCCATCAGCATGAGATCGGGCACACGAGCCATTGAGCCGTCGTGCTTGAGGATCTCGCAGAGAACTCCTACGGGCTTGAGACCTGCAAGCTTCATGAGGTCGACCACTGCCTCGGTATGTCCGGCGCGGCGCAGCACTCCACCGTTGACGGAGATCAGCGGAAAGATGTGACCCGGACGCGCGAAGTCCTCCGGAGCGGCAGACTCGGAAGCCATCGCACGAACCGTGGCCGTGCGATCACTGACCGAGATACCGCTGGCCGTTCCGTGAACGTAGTCGATGCTGACGGTGAAACGCGTTCCATGAAGCGCTGTGTTGTCACGGACCATCAACGGAAGGTCGAGCTGCCGTGCCCGCTCTTCGGTCACGCTGACGCAGATCAGCCCCTTGCCATGCGACGCCATGAAATTGATGTTCTGTTCCGTGCACATCTCCGCGGCACAAACCAGGTCACCTTCGTTTTCACGATCCTCATCGTCTACAACGATGATACACCGACCGGCTTGGAGTGCCTTGACGGCAGTCGTAATGGTGTCGAACATAGGAAGGATGCTAAAAGTCGATTTACTTCTGAACAACCGTCGAGATCGATGCCTTATCGAACTTGACGTTGCAGCCCGAGGCGATGGTCACAGAAATGGTGGCCTCATCAACCTCGTGCACCGTGCCATGGATGCCGGAGGACGTTACAACGCTATCACCCTTCTTGAGGTTCGATAGAAGCTTCTGATGTTCCTTTGCACGCTTCTGCTGCGGACGGATCATCATGAAGTAGAAGATGCCGATGACAGCGGCAAACATGAACAGCGTCTGCATCAGCTGTGCGGTTGGATCAGCACCGGCAGACGGTGGCGGGGCCATGAGGAGCATGGTTCAGTCCTGGAAAATGATGATCAGGTTCGTGGTTGATTGAGAATGTCGATTGTTTCGGTCGCCCATTGACGGAACGTCCCTTCAAGAATTTTCTCTCGGGCTGTTTTTACCAGCCACCGATAAAGAGCAACGTTTTGCTCTGTGGCCAGCATCAGACCGAGAATCTCTCCAGCATTGAACAGGTGGCGAAGATACGCCAGAGAGTAGTTTCGGCTACTTGCCGATCCGACATTCGCATCAATGGGCTCATCTCGCTGCTTCCACGTCGCGTTCTTGATATTGACGCGTCCCGTGCTTGTAAAGAGCGTACCATTTCTGGCATTTCTCGTCGGCATCACGCAGTCGAACATATCGACGCCCAGTCCTATGCACCGGAGGATGTTCTCCGGCGTGCCGACGCCCATGAGATAGCGAGCGCTCTTCTCGGGCATGACCTCTGTTGAACAGGCCACGATCTCGTACATGTTTTCCGATGGCTCACCGACGCTAAGCCCGCCAATGGCGTAACCGTCGAATCCCATGTCCACGAGAGCGCTCATGCACGTGCGCCGAAGGTCCGGATACACACTGCCCTGACCGATCCCGAATTGAAATTGACGGTGACCATAGTGAAACGGCGTGTTCAGATGACGGGCCCGTCCACGTTCCGCCCAATGAAGCGTCAGGTCCATCGAACGTCGTGCCACGTCATGATCGGCCGGATAAGCCGTGCATTCATCGAGCAGCATGAAGATGTCACTGCCGATTGCTCTTTGCGTGTCGACGACATTCTCCGGGGTGAACAGGTGTTTCGATCCGTCGATATGCGACCGGAATTCGACGCCTTGCTGACTCATGGTGCGCAGGTCGCGAAGCGAAAAGACCTGAAATCCACCGCTGTCGGTCAGGATCGGCCTGTCCCATGTGCTGAACCTATGCAGCCCACCCATCTTCGAAAGCGTTTCAACGCCGGGACGCAGATACAGGTGGTATGTATTGGCGAGAATGATCGGAACGTCAAGCTCGCGAAGCGAGCGATGGTCCATGGCCTTGAGAGCCCCCTGCGTACCGACGGGCATAAAGATGGGTGTAGGAACGATTCCGTGATCCGTCACAAGCTGACCCACCCGGGCGTTTGTCTGCTGACAGGTGGCCTCAAGGTGGAACGGATTGTCAAGGGGCGACGTGGGAAGCATCTTCAGCCTTCCTGCGACGGACGCTGAATGATACCGCCACCAACAACGTCGTCGCCTTCGTACATGACCACGGACTGTCCCGGCGCTATGGCTCTGCGTGGTTCATCGAAGACCACATGCAGAATGCCATCAGCATCCGTGCGGCACGTTGCCAACGCACCCTCGTCTTTGTATCGGACCTTGACGATGAATCTCCGAGGATCGTTCAGGTTGGCATACTTCTGCAGATTTACGCTGTGCGCTGTCAGTACGGATGACTCTAGCTTGTCCTCCGTTCCAACCACAACGGTGTTACTCGACGGGAGAACGTTCAGCACGTAAAGCGGCTCAGGATGCGCAATGCCAAGCCCCCTTCTCTGACCAACGGTATAGAACGGATAGCCTTCGTGCGTGCCGATCACCCGTCCATCAAGAACGATATCACCGGTACCGACACGCTGATCGATATCCTGCACGGCGTCACGAAGAAACCGTCGGTAGTCATTGTCGGCGATGAAGCAGATCTCGTACGATTCAGGCTTTGGAGCCAGATCCAGCGACAGACGCTCTTTCTCGGCACGTGACTGCGGCTTTGTAAAACCGGACAACGGGAAGAGTGTGCGCGCAAGGTGCTCCTGCCGCACGCTCCAGAGCATGTATGACTGGTCTTTCTGCGCATCCGGACTGCGGCGAATCCATCGCCTCTGCGAGACCTCATCGTGCATGATGCTTGCGTAGTGCCCCGTGGCAATGAACTCGGCACCAAGAGCGTCTGCCTTTTTGAGCATCTCGGCCCACTTGATCTGCCGGTTACATTTGACACACGGGTTCGGGGTGTTGCCTTCGAGGTAGTCCTGAACAAAGTAATCGATCACCTGGTCCTTGAATGTCTCGGTAAAGTCCACCGTGTAGTGCGGCACACCTAACCCCAGCGCTACCCGCCGAGCATCGTTGATGCCGTCAAGCGAACAGCACGTAGAATCGTTGCCCACGTTGCCACCAACGTCTTCGTACTTGTAGGTCTTGATGGTGATGCCGATAACGTCATAGCCCTGCTCAACCAGCAGGCCTGCGGCGACGCTGGAGTCGACTCCGCCAGACATTCCGACGATGACGCGATTTGAATTCCGTTCCACTGGTGCTAGCTTTCCTGTTAGAGATGCAAAACTACCATGTCTGAGACACCCTTCATCGAGGCCCGTCCGAGGAAGCTCGACCGCCTGTTCTGGGGTCAGTACTTTACGCTGACCCTTCGGCGGCACTTCTCACGTGGGTACCTGTCCGGCGAGCAGCACCTGCTCGGCGTAAGTTCCGCCACTGACGGCATCCCGACGGTCATCGCCTCAACACATGCCTCGTGGTGGGATGCCGCCGTTGCCATGTCACTGGCTTGGGGACGTCATCATATGGACATGGACGGCATGATGGAGTACCGTCAGCTGTCGCGGTATCGGTTCTTTTCCCGTCTTGGCCTCTTCAGCGTCATCCGCGAGGATGCTGCCAGCGCGATGAAGTCCCTTCGGTACGGGGCTGGCAGGATCCGCGACAGTAACCGCATGTTGTGGATGTATCCGCAGGGTGAACTCATCCATCAGGACGTCGATCGCATCGAATGCGAACCAGGAATCGGCATCCTTGCGCACCTTGTCGGTACGTGCCGGATCTTACCTGTGGCAATGCGATACGAACTCCTTCGCGAACAACGTCCCGCCTGCTGGGTACGCTTTGCTGAGCCCCTTGTCATCAAGTCAGGAACGCCAATCAGGAACGTGCAGGCACTATGTTCCGATGCTCTGACGCAGGTGCGCGACGGTCTGCGTAGCGATGCAATGTGCGAGCGCCACAACGACTACGAATCGTTCATCAACGGCAGAATGTCCATGGAGAAGCGCTTC
>DNLG01000146.1:9338-9658 GCA_003488525.1 Bacteroidota bacterium
CGAACCTGCACGATATACATGCCCGCGCTCCATGTGGAAGCATCCACGCGCAGTTCATCGACCAGCCTGTCCTGCTGCGTCGTGAAGACCAATCGACCATTGATATCCATGATCGTGATCATCGCTCCCTGAATCCCCTTAAGTCGCAGCGTCAAAACGTCTTCAATGGGATTCGGTACGACCGAGAACCCGGCAAACGGCGATTCCTGCTCATCGACACTGGTAGCAGGCTCATACGTGAAATTGAACCCATCGGATGTGTTCGAACATGACGCATCGGAAACCATAACCCGGTAGGTGCCGCTTTGCGTAACCGGCAG
>DNLG01000131.1:0-2401 GCA_003488525.1 Bacteroidota bacterium
CTGCATACCTTCGACAACGTCAACAGACGTGTCCGTACCCTTGGCTTCTTCAACCGTGATCACGCCGTCCTTGCCAACCTTTTCCATCGCGTCAGCGATCAGATTGCCGATCGTGGCGTCGTTGTTTGCCGAGATCGTTCCGACCTGGGCGATCTCCTTCTTGCCAGGGACCGGACGTGAGAGCTCGCGCAGACCGCTGTGAATGGCCGTGACAGCCATATCGATGCCACGCTTGAGGTCCATCGGGTTCGCACCGGCCGTGACGTTCTTCAGACCTTCGCGGACGATGGCCTGAGCAAGAACGGTTGCCGTTGTCGTACCGTCACCGGCAATGTCACTCGTCTTCGACGCAACCTCACGCACCATAGAAGCACCGAGGTTTTCGATCGGATCTTCCAGTTCGATCTCCTTTGCAACCGTCACGCCGTCCTTGGTGATGGTAGGGGCGCCAAACTTCTTGTCAATAACAACGTTGCGTCCCTTCGGACCCAGCGTAACCTTTACTGCGTCTGCCAACTGATCCACACCGCGCTTCAGCGCGGCACGGGCGTCAACATCAAACGTTATGATCTTGCTTGCCATGGTAGTGTTTTCCTTATTGAGGGATTATGTTCAAAAGTGAGGTTGAGAGGGGGCTTACTTGATGATGCCGAAGATGTCTGCTTCGCGCATGATCAGATAATCGTCGCCATCAATGCTGATCTCTGTGCCGGCGTACTTGCCGTAGAGTACAGTATCGCCGACCGATACCGCCATTGGCGTGACCTTGCCGTCCTCCGACTGCTTACCAGCGCCCACGGCAATGATGGTGCCCTGCATCGGCTTTTCCTTGGCCGTATCAGGAATGATAATGCCACCCTTGGTGACTTCTTCGGCTTGAGCGGGCTTTACAAGCACCCGGTCGTGAAGAGGGGTTAGACCCATGATGATCCTCCAGTGTAAAGTGATGATGACAACTGTTTCGCGGATAAGAGCCGCAGGTGACGAATTGTTGGCACTCCTCGTGCACGAGTGCTAACAACGCCGCTGTGGGACGCGAAATTAGAGGGTCAGGGGGCTGACAACAAGTGAAAAGATGACAGTACACGAGACGCAATCTGCCAGATTGGCGCCCTTTCTGTCATTTTGTCTATAAAATGGCGGAGGAGTTAAAACACGACGCCGAAAATGGCATCAATGACCAGGATGCTGGCCGCGGAGATGGTAAACGCCCGCACTGTTGAGTTTCCGACGCCCTCGGCGCCGCCTGTCGTATGAAAGCCGACGTGACAGCCGATCAGGGCCGTGAAACCACCGAAAAAGAATGACTTAATGATACCTCTACTGATCTCTTCGATGCTGAAGAACTGCTGGATCGAAGTAAAGAACGTTGCCGCGCTGAAGTCGAACTTGATACTCGTAAGGATATAGGCACCGACCAATGCGACCACGTTGGAGAACACTGCAAGCACGGGCATCATTGTAACCGCGGCAAGTGCGCGTGGCATGCCGAGGTATCTGTTCTTGTCGATCGCCATCATATCAAGAGCATCGATCTGCTCGGAAACCTGCATGGTTCCGATCTGAGCGGCGATGGCGCCCCCTACTCGACCTGCGATCACGAGAGCGGTCAGCACCGGGGTAAGCTCGGTGAACACCACTGTCGCGATAGAACCCCCAATGAAGGGGCGTGCAATACCGATCAGATTGAACTTGGCAAAGAGGTTCGTGGCCTGCAGAGCGGCGATCGCACCGGTGAAAGAGCCAACAAGCACCACCAGGGGGAGTGAATCCGACCCGACGATCTTCATCTGATCAAGAACGAGGCGACGGTCTTTGAACGCCCGTGGGAAATATCGAATGATGCCCACAAGGAGCAGGGCGATCTGGCCGACCTCGGCGAAGATCGACAGCATGATGCGTCCAAATCCGGCAATGAATTGCGTCATGACCTGCAATCTACGACGATGCCCATCGCCACGGAGTGACGATGGGCATCTGTGAGGAATATCTGGACTACGACTTAACCGCGACCACCGGTACCCGTGCTGTCGCCCGAACCACCACCGCGTGGACCGCGTCCTCCCGGACCCTTGCCACCGGTGCTGTCCTTGCCATCACGACCACCCTTGTCACCATCACGCGGACCACCACCAGTGCGGCCATTGCGAGCTGCGATGAACTTGTCGAGAGTTGCGATTTGCTGCTCCGTCAGGATTCCGCGCAGTGCCGTGAGGAAGCGATCATCGCATTCCTTGAGAGCCGCGCGAGCTGCTTCACGCTCAGGAAGATTCTTGATGGCCTCGCGTGTTGCCTTGTTCAGGTCACGCATCTTCTGACGTGCTTCTTCGCGGGTGATCGTACCGGCCTCTGCAGAAGCCTTGATCTCTTCGCGAGCCGCCTTAGCACGGTCGAGGATGGC
>DNLG01000131.1:2661-3867 GCA_003488525.1 Bacteroidota bacterium
CGTGGCCCCTTCTTTGCGGTGTCCGGGCGCTCACGTACCTCCATTGGAACCTCAAGCGAGGCATCCGTGAACTCAACCGGCTGACCGTTCAAATCGAACGTCGTCTGGACGTTGTTAAACATGGCCATCGGCTCTGCTGGGTTCGAACCCAGTTCGCTGCAGGCAACAAGACCGAGCGAGATGGCGGAAAAGGCAACCATGGCAAGCGTCTTAAAGACATTTTGCGTTTTCATGATCTGACCCCTAAAAAGTGTGAGTGAATGATGCATTTGTGCGTGTGGAAGAGCGCTCATCGTGGCGCACAGGGGAAGATTCCGCGTACTGACCAATTGGTTACAGCAATCTGAAAGTTTTTTTCAGAGCAGTGACGTTTAGCCGTGGTGCCATCACGTCAGGCGACCTCCAAGTAACAAACGTACGGGAAAAACGTCGTAGTTTTTCGGTTCACCCGATCCATTCACCAGCCCTCAATCCACTGGGATCCGCGCCATGCGCCTCGTTTTCGCCCTTGTCAGCCTGGTTCTGTTTGTTTCATCGGCTGCAGCCGGACTGCTTCCGGGTCAGGATGCATACCTGATTCGACAGGAAGCCCATACCCTGCCTAACGGGTCCTTCCGTCAGGCCAAGGCCATCAGGATGGAACGACCTCAGGCCGGCACCTACCTGCCCGGCGTTGTGCTGGTAAAGACACGTCAGTCCCGGGGTATCGTGCGTAACCAAACGACGATCGAGGCAAGCCCCCTTAGCAAAGACCTGATGTCGCTTCAGGTGGCCGATGTCTCGTCGGCATTCCCGTCCGTGCAGGATTGGAACGTTGCGCGAATCGTTGGGATGGACCGGATCTATCGCATTCAATACAGCGAGCCGCAGGATCCGTTCGACGTGTGCGCGCGGCTTATGGACAATCCGGACGTCGAGTATGCCGTTCCTGTGCGCATTCATCAGCCGTTTCTGATCCCGAACGACACCCGCTACTCCTCACAGTCGTGGATGCAGCAGATGAACCTTCCTGCTGCCTGGGATGTCAGCAAAGGTGCCCCTACGGTCCTGATCGCGATCATCGACTCGGGCACCGACTGGTCGCACGAAGATCTTGCCGGCAACATCTGGACGAATACAAAGGAGACCCCAAACAATGGCCGTGATGACGACAACAATGGATTCATTGATGATGTCCGCGGCTGGGACTTTGTTGGGAACATTAGC
>DNLG01000131.1:4028-6418 GCA_003488525.1 Bacteroidota bacterium
TGTCAAGCCGGATAATGATCCTAAAGTCACGGGCAGCATCAACGACCAAAACGGTCATGGAACTGTCGTCGCCGGCTGTGCCGGTGCCGTCACTAATAATGCAAGAGGCGTCGCCAGCACAGGCTTCAACTGTCGTATAATCCCGATCAAGGTCGGTTCAGACAATTCGGCCGTGCGTGGTCTGCTTCGCGGCTACGAGGCGATCACCTATGCCGCAGACCTTGGAGCACAGATCATCAACTGTTCATGGGGCGGTGCTGGAATCGACCCGGGTGCGCAGGATGTCATTGATTATGCAACGTCAAAGGGTTCACTCGTTATCGCTGCGTCGGGTAATGATGGTCTCAACAACGATTCGTATCTGCAGTCACCGGCAAGTCTCGACGGAGTGCTGAGCGTTGGATCGTGCAACGGTTCTGACCGCGCTTCGGGCTTCACCAATTACGGCATGAATGTCGATGTCTATGCACCGGGCGAGAACATTCTCAGCACCTACCAGCCGAACCAGTATCGTGGCCTTTCGGGTACATCATTCTCTAGCCCTCTTGTGTCCGGCATTGCCGGTCTTATCAAGGCGGCCAGGCCGACCTGGACACCTGAAATGATCGCCGCTCAGCTGCGCGGCACGGTGGATATGATGCAAGGTGTTACGGCTGACAACCGCCGACTTTACTGGGGCCGCGTCAACGCTCTGCGGGCGGTCACGACCAACGCCTCGTTTACTTCCGGTGATCGTACGCCGGGCCTGATGCTCGCCGGCGTGTCAATTGATGGTCAAGCCGGCGGCAGGATCACGGACTTTGACAAGACGTCCGTGAAGTTTACGCTGAAGAACGTTCTGTCGGATGCGTCCAACGTTCAGGTAACTGTTACCGTGCTCGACGGTATGGTCAAGCTCCACACGGGGGCCTCGGTGTCGATGGGCACGATCGCTCGCAATGGCCAGGCCACGGGTACGATCGACCTCGAGCTCGATGACAACTGGCCGTGGTACAACTCCAATGTGCGTGTAAGTCTGTCGATCAGCAGTGGCAGTTATGTCAATCATGAAGTGCTGTTTATCCCGGTAGACCTTCCGACGCAGAATTCCTTCACCATGCTTTACCAGTCGGGCTCTGCCGCTTGGAACCTTGTGGACATTGCCGACGACGGCACGGTCTACTCCGCGGGAACGGTGTTTGGTCAGCGCGGAATGCTGCGAGTCTCGGGCGCTTCCGGAGGATTTCTGCCGCTCCCGTTTACGCCATCGATCGTACGTGCGATCTCATCCACATCGGTTTATCTCGGTGGCAACAATGCCGGTAGAGCAACGGTGTCGCGATCTGTAAATGGTGGGCAGTCATGGAGCAGCGTCGACGTCAGCACTTTCGTTTCGTCGGTTGCTGGCTTGCACATCTTTGACTCGCAAACTGGCGTCGTTGTCGGTAACCCCGTGAGCGGGAAGCTGGGCCTTGCGCGCTCGACCAACGGCGGGAACTCCTGGGTGGCTATCGCCGGAACTCCACCGGCATTGACCGGCGAGACCGTGCCTGCCGGTGCGATCGCCGCACACGGTGATGCCATGTGGCTGGCTACATCGTCTGGTCGGGTCTTCTTCTCGCTTAACAAAGGCCAGTCGTGGAGTCAGGGCTCGACCGGTCTCGGGAACGTCTCGGTCATCTCCCTGGCCTTCCGTGACAGTACCAATGGTCTGATGCTTTATCGCACCTCCGCCAGCGGGCCCTTCCGCATCGCTACAACACTTAACGGCGGATTGAACTGGAAGGCCGGCACGGTAGATATCAATACGGCCATGAAGATCACACCCGTTCGACTGCTTGCCAATCCGGGACATCATCTTCTGGCATGTTCGAATGGTGAACTCTATGCGTCGGACAACAACGGCACAGACTGGCAGACGGTTCTCTCGCGCCCGGTGGCCGGCGTACTCTCCGCAGCAGCCAACGTTGTAGGCCGCCCGGTTGTCGTCTTCTCGGGTGAAGAGGTCGGCATCATTCAGTATCGCTATGCCGGACCAAATGGCTCGAAGTTGCCGGCGTTCACCTTGAGTGAAGTCAACTTCGGGATGGTCGACATGGGGCAATCACGCTCACGCACAGCAACATTGCGCAACAACGGAGCGTCGGACCTGACGGTCAACAAGGTCGAGATCATTCCGGAGGGGGCGACACCTTCATCGGCATTCATCATCACCACACTGCCCAAGACCACTGTCCCGGCAAGCGGCACGGTAACCTATCCTCTGCGTTTTGTCGCACCCGACACGGGTACATTCCGTGCTAAGCTCCGGGTCACCACCGACGGTACGCCGTCCGTAGTAGAAATGCAGCTGCTGGCAACGGTGCAGGTGCCGACGTCTGTCTCGGAAGACCTGGCGCGAATGGGCAGCA
>DNLG01000052.1:0-800 GCA_003488525.1 Bacteroidota bacterium
ATTCGTCATTCGTCATTCGTCACTTGCTGGCAACTATCCGGGACAGCTTGTCGGTGACGGCCGAGGCAAGATCGATGCCGCGGGCGTTGGCATAGTTCATGAGGGAGATGAAGACGTCGGCGGCCTCATCGCTGACGCGGTCCATGGAGATGTCGGCCCCTTTCCAGAGTTTCTTCTCCAGGTTGGCAAGTTCGCCGGCTTCGCCGCAGAGTTCGAGGCAGAAGAACTCGGGTGGACGTGTTGTGAAGCACGCACTCTGGTAGACGTCGAAGGCCTTCTGGATGGGCGCAACGTTTGAGGTTACAACGGCCTGAAGCTCGGTGCAGAGAGGATGCATGGGTTTACTCATCGTCGGATGGGGGTTCGGCCGGACCGCTTTCACGCATGCGGTAGCCGACGCCGCGAATGCTGTGGATGAGTTGTGATTGTCCGGGACGTTCGATCTTCTGACGGACGCGTTTGATGTAGACGTCGATGATGTTCGACTCGGGGTCGAAGTCGTGCTTCCAGACGTGCTGCATGATCATCGAGCGCGACAGGATACGGTCCTTGTTGCGCATCATGTACTCCAGGAGCGCATACTCCTTGGTGGTAAGCTCGATCTCCTTGTCGTCGCGAAACGCATAATGCGTCACCAGGTCCAGCGTCAGATCCCCACACTGCAGCTTGGTGGTCTTCTCGCTGGTCGAGCGGCGCAGGATCGACCTCAAGCGGGCGGCGAGTTCCTCAAAGTGAAACGGCTTGGCCAGATAATCATCCGCACCAAGGTCAAGCCCCTGCACACGGTCCTCCGTGGTGCC
>DNLG01000052.1:975-2469 GCA_003488525.1 Bacteroidota bacterium
CGCAGGACGCTGTACCCGTCGAGCTTCGGGAGCATCACGTCCAGCACGATCGCGTCAAACACGTTGTTCAACGCAAGGTCCAGTCCCGACGCCCCATCCGGAGCCGTCTCGACGATGTACCGCTCCTCTTCGAGCCCCCTCTTGATGAAGCTGGCCACCTTACGTTCGTCTTCGATCACTAAGATGCGCATATGGCAAAATACGACGTGGCGTATCTTCGCCGCCATGCAATGGCCCGGTATCATCGGACAGCACGCGGTGCAGGAGATCCTGCAGCGATGCATCGCACAGCAGAGGATCCCGCAGGCCCTCCTGCTGGTTGGTAACGATGGATTCGGCACAATGGCGCTGGCCATCGAGTTTGCCCGTACGGTGAACTGTTACAGTCCGGTCATCGACGGACACTCCGTTATCGCCTGTGGCTCGTGTCAGAGCTGCACGCAGGCCCGCACCTTGCAGCATCCGAACATTTCGATCGTCTCGGCCCTGCCCACGGGTAAGCTCGACGCGTCGGATGAACTGCGTAAAGAATGGGTCGACGCGCTCTATGGTCTTGCGCACGACCTTGCCCTGAACGGCTACTCCCCTACGCGCATGGAGGGGGCGAATGAGATCCGCATCGTGCAGATCCGCGAGCTGAACCGCCAGTTGTCGTTTTCCATGACCCAGCGCGGGCGGCGCGTGGCCATCATCGCCAATGCCGATGACATGAACGTCAGCACGGCGAATGCGTTTCTCAAGACGCTGGAAGAACCTCATGCCGATACGACCATCATCATGACGTGTTCCCGGCGCGACCGGTTGCTGCCAACGATCATCTCCCGCTGTCAGGTCATTACCGTGCCCGCGCTGGATGAATCGACGCTTGCCGACGCTCTCATGCAGCGCGGCAGTCATGCACCCGACGAGGCACGCATTGCGGCCTCCATGGCGCAGGGTGATTACATTTCGGCCGAGGCGTTTCTTGCCGAAGATGTGCGTCAGATCCGGGACTCTGCGGTGAACCTCCTGCGAACCTCGCTACGGGGAAAGGACTTCCGTCCTGCACTTACGGCCGCCGTGCATGAACTTATCGGTCAGCGCGACCGGCAGCGCTGCCTTGCCGTGACCAATGCCCTGCTGCTGTGGCTTCGCGACGCATACGCCATCGTTCAGGGTGGACGTAGGGTTCACCTGTTGAATGCCGATCAGCAGGAGCCCCTTGAGAGATTCGCCTCATCGTTTGCGCGCGCCGATTTCGATGCGGCATATCGAAGTCTTGAACGTGCCGCCGCCGATGTCGACCGGTTTATGCCAACGCAGCTGGTGATGCTCACCACGATGATGGAGCTCAGGAGCGTGTTCCTTCAGGCACGCCGCTGATACCCTCCTGATACGCATCGCTGCCGGCTTGTAACAAATGTGTCGCAATCACGAGCGCCGAGTGCGCCTCGAGCATGCAGGCGACCTTACCGAGGTGCAATGAACAGCGATCCGATGCGCCGATTGCAGCAA
>DNLG01000052.1:2843-5961 GCA_003488525.1 Bacteroidota bacterium
GGGAGCATTTCGGCCGTCAGCGCCGATGCCTCCTCGGGCGTAAACCCCAGACCGGTGTTGATCGGACGCGTTTCGCCCAGCTCCATACCGGCGACGATCAGCGGGACGGCTTTCGGTAGAAGACTCAGAAACAGCCACGCCCGGGGCACAAGGTCAGCATGCACGCGCGTGGCCCATCGCGGCGTGTTGTGCGACTCGCCGCAGGCCAGAAATCGTATCGGCGAGCCCTGCGTGGCCAGACGCCGCACAAAGCCGCGCAGTCCGTCGGGGCTGTGCGCATCAAACGGCAGATAACCGGTCACGACGTCAAAGCCATCTCGCCGTGATGCCTCATCGAGATGGAAATTCTCTTCGATCATGACCACATCGGCGCGTTCAGCGCGGGCGTCATCGATCACACGCCGACGCAGCGCCGCCGGCAGTGCATGCCCCATGTCGACCATCGCCCCGTCAACACCAAGCATGCGCATCTGCGTCGGGATCACCGACGCGATCATGTTCCACACGCCGGAGTTCTCCGCACCGGGCCGCTCGAGTTCGGCATCGAACATCCGGATGGTGTTATAGGCCATGTAATTGAAATGCGGATGGTGATGCAGCTTGAGATACGTCACGTCGTTCCATGACGGCTGCGGGTCATCTGGCGGCCAGTCGGCAAACGCCCCCGGAAGGCGCACGTCTTCCCCATCAAGCGTGCGGCCATGCCACCCCGACGCACCGATCGTCGACTGGGCCGGTGGCTCGGCAAACAAATGACGGTATTCGGCCGACGGCTCCGGAAGATCCTGCCGCTGGCCGGCGTCGATCATCTCCCGGATGCGTGCGACCTGTTCAACGCTGAAGGACGGACTCTGAAACACACCACCGTCGAAGAGCTGCGAGCGGATCCAGTAGAACCACTCGGGATGATCCTTTACCAGCACACTATCGAGACTGGCCGTGCGAAGCACAACCTCACTGATCACTTGGATGCCCAGGGCATGAGCTGCTTCGACAAGCGCACGTGCCTGCTGTTCGGGTGACATCGCAAGAAGGGGCTCGGCGAGCATCTCGTCGACGGTGAACGGATCACGCACCGCATAGGCAGATCCAAGAGCCCCCTTCCGGCCGACCGAGCCGACCGAGCTGATCGGCAGGAGCATGAGCGTACCGACGCCAAGCCGATGAAGGTACGGCAACAGGGCGATGAGCTTCAGAAACGTGCCCGTTGAACGCCAACCGACGCTGCGCGCCGCCGGACCGTGGTCGTACGACGTCACGTGACGCACCATGGCGTTGTACCACAGGCGCTTAGCATGTGTCGGTGCGGGATCGTGCCCCGCCGTCTCGATGTCATCGAGAGCGCCGAGGAAGTAGGCCGCTGCCGAGGGCATTTCGACCGGATGATCGAGCCCGACCCACAGCCCCGGAATGCGGTATGGCGTTGGCGGAAAACGATCAAGCCTCTTGAGCTCTGCCTCGAGGAGTTCAAGACACCGGATCACGAGGCACCATCGACAGAATGAAAGTGTCTGTAGACCTTCTCTGCCAGCGAGTTGCCGATAACGGCGGCGAGTTCCTCCCGCGATGCCTTGCGAACGGCATCAACTGACCCAAGCGTAGTCAGCAGCGTCGTGGCTGTCTTTTCCCCTACTCCGCTAATGGTTGTCAGCTCAGTCTGAAGCGTGCGTTTGGAGCGAAGGATGCGATGGTAGCGGACGGCAAAACGGTGGGCTTCGTCGCGCACCTGCTGCAGAAGACGCAAACTTGGACTAACCTTCGGCATCAGGATCGGAGAACTGCTCTGAGGAACGAATACTTCTTCCAGACGCTTGGCCAGACCGACCACCGTGAGCTTGCCCGACAGACCCAGAGAGGTGATGATCTCCATCGCATGCGACAGTTGCCCCTTTCCTCCGTCGATCACCAGGAGGTCTGGGATGATCACGTCACGGGGCTGGCCATGATCGTCAACATCGGCGAATCGTCTCGACAGAACTTCCTTCATGGCCTCGAAGTCGTCGTTCCCGGTGAGCGTACGAAGCTTGTAGTGACGGTACTCTGACTTCTTCGGCTTCCCGTCTGCAAACACCACGATCGACGAAACGTAGTCCGTCCCCTGGAAGTGCGAGTTGTCAACGCACTCAATGCGCCTCGGCAGCCGGTCCATGCGCAGATCTTTCTGCAAGGCCAGCACGGCCTTGGAGATGGACTGGTCCTTGGCGGCATTCTGCGCAAGGATCTCCTTGAGAAGAATGTCGGCGTTCTGCTCGGCAAGGGCGATGATCTTGCGCTTGTCGCCGATCTTCGGTACCGTGATCTCAACGCTCGCACCGCGGCGAGAGCGGAGGTACTCGGCAACGACCTCTGCGGATTCGATCTCGATCGGTAGAAGTATCTGCTCCGGCACCGAGTCTGACTCCAGATACCACCGTTCGATGGTCGTAGCCATGATCTCTTCATCAGACCGATCCTGCACGCCCGTAATGATGTAATGCCGCTTGCCAACCAGCTTGCCATCTCTGATGGTCAGCACCAGACTGCAGGCGGTGGCCTCACTGCGGGCCAGCGCGAAGACGTCCTGATCACGCCGATCCGACGTCAGCACCTTCTGCTTGGCAGTATAGGCGCGCAAACGTTCAAGGCGCTGACGAACGACCTCGGCATCTTCGAAGCGCAGGTCTTCGGCCAGCTGCATCATGCGATCATGCAGCTGTGATTCCAGCTCGCGCGTCTTGCCCTGCAGCACCTGCGTGGCCTGACGGATGTATTCGTTGTACCGGGCTGCCGAGACAAGACCCTCACAGGGTCCGTCGCACTTTTTAATGTGATAGTCCAGACACAGCTTCCAGCGTCCCTCGGCGATGCCCTGCTCGGAGAGCGGGAAATCGCACGAGCGCAGCGGAAAGACCGAACGGAGAGTTTTCAGCAGGTGATACAGATAGGTGCCATCAGTGTACGGACCGAAGTACGTGCTACCGTCATTGATCACGGTGCGCGTTTTGAAGACCCTCGGGAATGGCTCCTTGGTGACCCGGATGAACGGGTATGACTTATCATCCTTGAGCAGAATGTTGTACTTCGGACGATGCTGCTTGATGAGCGTATTCTCAAGAATCAGCGCCTCGACCTCGGTGTC
>DNLG01000052.1:6128-8876 GCA_003488525.1 Bacteroidota bacterium
ACGTCGGCGATCTTGCGCATCAGCGCCACGGTTTTGGCATTTACCGGCCTGCCCTCCTGGAAATAGGATCGCACGCGGTTTCGGAGGTTCTTGGCCTTGCCGACGTAGATAATCGTCCCGCCGGCGTCCTTATGCAGGTATACCCCCGGACGCGTCGGCATGGCCTCGACGATGCGCTGAAGCTTGTCCGTGAGCCCGCTGGTGTGTTCTGACGCTTCCACGAGGCAAAACTACGGGAAATGGCACGCTGGGATTATGTCGTAGCTATATTGGTCGCAGCATCACGTACGGAGCTCTTCATGGGTCAGCCACAGGCAACCAACGCGTCGATCGAACAGATCGCAAAGGAACTCAAAGACGCCGCATGGTTCATCGGTCAGCGCGTCATTAACCGCGAAGAGGTCATCGAACAGGCCTTCTGCGCCCTGCTGACGGCAGAGCACCTGCTGCTTCAGAGTCGCACGGGCGTTGGCAAGTCCCTGCTTGCCGAACAGATCTTTTCGATGTTCGAGGGCGCCCGCCTGTTCCGCGTGCAGGCCAGTAAGGAGCAGCAGCCGGACACCTTCTTTGGCGGCCTGGATCTTGAGCAGCTCAAGGTCGGCCGCATCATTCACAACACGGAAGGCTCTCTGGTTGAGAGCGAGTTCGGCTTTATCGATGAGATCTTCGATGCCAACGATTTCACCTTGCGGGCCCTTCTGTCGCTGCTGAACGAACGCCGACTTCTTCGTGGCATGCAGGATGTCTCCTCGCCCCTTCACTCGGTTATCGCCGCTACGAACTATCTGCGCGTGAGCGAGGTGACAGAGGCGCTTTTGGACCGATTCCTTTTCAAAGCGGTCATTCTTCCGGATAAAGACCCGTTCGTTCAATACCAGATCTCACAGCGCTACCTTGTACACGGCGGTCGTACGGCGGAACCTCCAAAACGCATTTCGTTTGAGCGTCTGCGGCATATGCATCAGATCATTGCCGGACGTAGCGAAGAACTAACGATCAGCGTTTCCAACGAGATGCTGTATTTCACCAACATCGTCATCCGGCACTTCGAGTTTCTTCGCAACCGCCAGATGAGAGACCAGGTCAAGTCTCAGGCCGGCTCGGACTTTTACATCTCACCGCGGACGCAGGCCAAATCGCTGGACCTGCTTCGGGCGCTTGCTTTGCTGAAGGGGCGCAGCAATGTGGTGCACGACGATGCAAGCCGGCTGTACTTCATCTTCTCAACCGTGGGTCTGCCGGAGGATGTGGCCCTGTTCCGCAAGGCCTACACGACCGTGCTGAACTCGCTGACCGCGTCAAGGGGCTTCGATCAGGTGACGATGCTGCTGGACTTCTCGCATCTTGTGCAGGAGATCAAGGAAGAACCGGCAAAGATGCTTCGCCCCCTATCGCAGTTTGCCGACGCACCAGTGCGACGGAGCTTTGTTGAGTGGCTGCGTGAGCGCTTCGGCGCCGAGCAGCCGCAGGACCAGAATCGCAAGATCCTGGAGCAATTCCTGGCAGACTTCGTTCCTGTCTGCGATGAAGTGCGCGAACTCAAGCACTCTGTGGATCTGGCCCTTCAGTCAGCGCTCATCACCGTGGAACGAGAACTGCAACGACTCGAACGCCCCTGACCATGTCCCGCTCGTCACTCGAAACATCCTCATTCTTCTCTCAGATGGAGGAGTTCGGATTCTTCGACACGGTCGAGGAGCACCTTCCGGATGAGTTCACGATCATCTATGAGATCGCCCGTATTCTGGAGGACGCCTCGCATGCCATAGCCCGATCGCTCGCACCGATCATGGAGCTCAATGATCCGTCAACAACCGATGCCGGCACCGAGCACATTGTGGTGCCGCATGTGCCGGAGGCAAAAGAGTATGAGGCAGACCTGATCACCTCGGTAAGCGAGGTGCGCTATGTATACCCGGCACAGTTTCTCCTGCCGGAAACGGTCTTCCTTCGCAAGCTCGCCGAACGATCGCTATGGATGCCGCGGCCAAAGCAGCCGCGCAACTTCCGCTACCAGTCAGAATCGGATCGGTTTGCCCCTGACGATCGCAAGCAGAAGGTCTACATTCTGTTCGATACGTCGAACTCCATGCAGCACCATTATCGCATTCACCTTGCAAAGGCGATCGTCTATCTGTTCCTTCGCCAGAATCAGCGCGAGCTCGGAACGATCTTTTTCCGGACGTTCGACCTGCATGTAGGAGATCTGCTTACGGCCCGGGACATCCCATCATACGAGCACCTCATCAGCACGGTGATGCACGTCAAGGCCGTCGGAAACGGCACGTCGCTGCAGAAGGCACTGCAGACGGCCATTGATGACATCTCACACGAAAGTCAGCTCAGTAATGCGCAGATCCTGGTCGTAACCGACGGCGTGGCGCATATCGACCTCGAGCATCTGCAACGGCAGTTAGGACAGCAGATCACCGTCAACACCGTCAAGATCGGCAGCGCCCGCCTGGCGGTCGATGCCGTCGTTGTCGAAGGCATGGTCGCCAGTTCAAACGCTCCGGAAGCGATCCGCATCCGTGAGCTGTTCAAGCAGAAGCGCGACTTTGAGAGTCAGCTCAACGCCACCACTGGGAAGATGCGCCAGGACTCATTGCGGGCGCAGATCAATCATGTGCAGGGACAGATCGATCTGCAGACAAGCCGCTATGGGGCTGTGCTGGCCGAGCACTATGGCGACGAGATCCGGAAGCTCAGCACGGTGTATGTGAACGTTGACGACATAGCACCCGAAGA
>DNLG01000143.1:0-17247 GCA_003488525.1 Bacteroidota bacterium
ACATACTCGCCCCAGACGCGCGGCGCGCACAGCGCCGATGTCGTAGTCGTGATTAAGGGCAAGGTGAGCCAGCCTCTGACCGGCCGCGTGACCGGAAGCGGATTCCTCCCGGCGATCAAAGCAACGGGGTACACGTTCTCACCCTGGACCGTCTCGACGCTCTCGCCGGAGACCGGGAAGATCGTGATCCAGAACACCGATCCGACCAGCGATCTGGTGATCGGTACGATCGCCTTCGACTCTCCAACAGCCGCATTTGCACTCACGGGCACGCTCCCGACACTTCCGATCACCCTCAAGCCGAACTCAGCTCCGCTGGAGATCCCCGTGTCCTTCACACCGCAGGTGGTCGGAAACAACCGTGTGAACGTGCGCATCAGCCATGACGCCAAAACCGGCCCAGGCCCTGTGCCACCATATGCCGACACGCTGGTTGTTGTCGAAGGGCTCGGACGCGACGCATCAACACTGGATCCAGTGACATTCCCGAAGACGCTCACGTGTGCAACCCGGACGGCGACGTTTACGATTACCAACAACAGCACGCAGTTTGATCTCACCTGCCAGGCACCGATCGGCAGTGGTGATGTCGGATCGTTCACGCTGGATCAGACGACGGGATTCGTCCTCAAGCCCGGTCAGTCGAAGGTCATCACCGTAACGTTCCAGCCAAGCGTGATCGGACGCACAGCCGCAACCTTCACGATCCCGAATGACCAGAGTCTGAAGCTCACCGTCAGTATCGATGGCGAGGGCGTCACAACTCCGGTACAGTTCAGCTTCGGCACTATCGCTGAAGGTCGTGTCGGCCAGGCCGTTGCCGTACCGATCAACGTGTCCTACGATGCCGCCGAATTCACCGGGGCGCGTCCGCAAAGCTTCGCTATCGCGATCACGCACGACGCTGCATCAATACGCTTCCGTTCACTCGGTGCACAGCAGATGAACGGCTGGACGTTTACACCTACGGCGGCGATCGGCCGTGTTGACATTGATGCTCAGGCAGGGGGCTCGACGCTCCAGCAGGGCGTATTCGTCACGCCGACGTTCGACGTCTTCTTGAACGCCGATTCGGCACTTCCGCTGCAGATGAGTGTAACTACTCCGATCAACTGTCTTGTTCCGGTGGGCGATCGCTCATCGGTGACGATGGCAGAAGTCTGCAACACCACTGGCCGTCTGGTAAAGTTTGGCTCGAACCGCGGAGGAATTCAGCCACCACGCAGCAATCCAGTGCGTGATGTGCTGACGATCCCGTACACGACCGGTCTGACGCTTTCCACCTCGTTCCAGATCGTCAACTCCATGGGTGATCTTGTCCTCGAGGTACACAGTCCGGTGGTTCCATCCGGTCAGTACGAGCTCTCGGTGAACGTCACCGACCTGGCCAACGGTGTGTACTTCGTTCGCATGCTCAGCGGTCCGTTCTCGGCAACGACGACCTTCAACGTTCTACGCTGACCTGCCGATCCAATCATTGCTGTAGTCATCAGCGGGCGGTTCCGGGATTCCGGAGCCGCCCGCGTCGTTTTCGTAGATTTGCACCCGCATCCCCCACTTGAGAGGTACCTGATGATCGATCGCATTTCGTCTCTGCTGGGGCCACAAGCCCCCTACCTGCTTGAGCATGCCTGCTCGACTATACCGAAAGAGTCGATCTACGTCCCCTCACCGTCGTCGGTGAGCGACATTTTCGTTGGCTCCGACCGCAGCAACCGTGTGCTGAACAACCTGCAATGGATCCATTCCACCGGACGACTTGCCAACACCGGATACGTTTCGATCCTGCCAGTCGATCAGGGAATCGAGCATAGCGCCGGTGCATCGTTTGCCAAGAACCCTATCTACTTCGATCCTGCTCGTATCGTCGAGCTGGCCATCGAAGGGGGCTGCAATGCCGTAGCATCAACCTTCGGCGTACTCGGGAACGTGGCACGTCAGTATGCCCACCACATTCCCTTTGTGGTAAAGATCAACCACAACGAGTTGCTGACCTTTCCGAATAAGTTCGACCAGGTCCTGTTCGGCACCGTGCGTCAGGCGCACGACATGGGTGCGGCGGCCATCGGGGCGACGATCTACTTTGGATCACCAGAGAGCGGACGGCAGATTGTGGAGATCGCTGAGGCCTTCGCACTTGCGCACGAACTGGGCATGGCGACGATCCTCTGGTGCTACCTGCGCAACCCGGCGTTCAAGGCCGATAAGGACTATCACGTGTCGGCGGACCTGACCGGTCAGGCCAACCACCTTGGCGTGACCATCGGAGCGGACATCATCAAGCAGAAGCTTCCGGAAAACAACGGCGGCTTTGAGGCAATGAACATGGGCGGTTCTAGTTACGGTAAACTCGACAAGCGCATGTACAGTGAACTTGCAAGTGATCACCCGATCGATCTGTGCCGCTATCAGGTTGCCAACTGCTATATGGGGCGCATCGGGCTGATCAACTCAGGCGGTGCTTCCGGACAGAACGATATGGCCGAGGCCGTGGCAACGGCAGTCATCAACAAGCGTGCCGGTGGTATGGGGCTAATCTCCGGACGGAAGGCCTTCCAGCGTCCAATGGACGAAGGCGTCGAGCTTCTGCACGCCATTCAGGATGTCTACCTCTGTCAGGACGTGACGATCGCCTGATGTCTGAATCCAAACCAACGACCGGGGCACTGAGCGAACTACGCCGACTTCTGCCATACGTTCAGCGCTATCGATCACGCACAGCCCTTGGTCTGCTGTTCATTACCCTGTCGAATATCTGTTCAACGACGGTCCCGCATGTGGTCGGCTCGACCATCGACGCGGTCAAGTCCTCCGGCACAACGCAGTCCGATATTGCCTGGCTGATCACGCAGATCATTGCACTGACGATCGGCAGCGGGTTCTTTATGTTCTGCACGCGCCGTACGATCATCGTCATGTCACGCCTTGTCGAAGAAGACCTTCGTAACGACTTTGTCAACGCGCTTCGCGTGCAACCGTCAAAGTTCTTTCACGACCGATCGACCGGCTCTCTGCTGGCGCACTTTTCCAATGACATCGGCTCGGTCCGCGAGTTCATTGGTCCGGCCATTATGTATACGGCCAATACCATCACCACCTTTGCCTTCGCGCTCTCGTGGATGGTGAACCTCAACGGCTGGCTATCGATTGCAATCCTGCTTCCCGTGCCGCTTGTGTCGACACTCACCTATCGACTCGGGCGACGTATCCATGCCAACTACCGCATCGTGCAGGAGCATTACGAGCATATCACCACACATGCTCAGGAGACGGCATCGGGCATCCGCGTCGTTCGGGCCTATGCGCGTGGCGAAGATGAATCCGAACGCTTCGATCAACTCAGCCGCGACTACTACAGCAAGAACATGCGCCTTGCGCGCATTCAGGCGCTGATGATGCCGGGCATGACGGTGCTGTTCAATCTCAGCTATGTGATCGTGATCGGCGTGGGCGGCTGGCTGGTTGCCAGGAACGAACTCACGGTTGGCGAGCTGACACAGTTCTTCATCTACCTCAATCAGCTGCTCTGGCCTATCGCTGCCATCGGCTGGGTCACGAGCATGATCCAGCGCGGTGCGGCATCGATCGGCCGACTCGGAGCGATCATCGATGCCCCCTCGACCATCGTTTCGGGACGTGCTTCGACGGGCCATATCAACGGCAAGGTAGAGTTTCGCAACGTCTCACTGCGGTATGATGGACGCTCAGATGTCCTGCAGGACGTCTCGTTCAGCATTGATCCCGGAGAAAGCCTTGGCATTGTCGGCAGCGTAGGAAGTGGCAAGTCCTCGATCATCGGCCTCTTGCCCCGCCTGTATGACGTCAGCCAAGGCGCGGTGCTCATCGACGGACATGATGTGCGCGAGTACCAGCTCGGGACGTTGCGCGCGGGGATAGCCGTTGTGCCTCAAGAGTCGTTTCTATTCTCCGATACCATTCGTGAGAACATCCGCTTCGGACGTCCAACCGCCACAGACGAAGAGGTCGCCCACGCGGCCGAGATTGCTCAGCTGCCTACGGACATCAGTACGCTTCCTGGCGGCTTCGACACCGTTGTCGGAGAGCGCGGCGTGACGCTCTCGGGTGGACAGAAGCAGCGCACCTCGCTGGCACGGGCCATCGTTAGCGACCCACGGATCCTGATCCTGGATGATGCACTTTCTGCCGTGGATGCATCGACAGAAGACCGCATCATGAGCGGCCTGGAAAGCGTGATGAAGGGACGCACCACCATCGTGATCTCACATCGCATCTCCACGGTGCAGCGCTGCAGCACGATCATCGTGCTGGACAAGGGCAGGATCATCGAAAGGGGCTCGCATGCCGAGCTTCTTCAGCGCCGTGGTCTGTATTTTGACATGTACGAACGCCAACAATTGGAACAGCAGATCTCATGAACGTTCAGTCGTCCGTCCTCGACCTCATCGGCAAGACGCCCCTTATCAAACTCAATGCCCTTGCACGCAACGTCAAGGCAACCGTTCTGGTAAAGCTCGAATCACGCAATCCCGGCGGATCGATCAAAGACCGCATCGGCATAGCAATGATCGAAGATGCCGAACGCACTGGTCGCCTCAAGCCGGGGTCGCTGATCATTGAGCCAACCAGTGGTAACACCGGTATCGGTCTGACGATCGCCGCGCGGCTTAAGGGTTATCCGTGCCTGCTGGTGACCACGGACAAGGCGTCGGTCGAGCGCGTACGCTACATCAAGGCTCTTGGCGGTGAGGTGCTGATCATGCCAAGCGCTGCAAAGCCCAGCTCGCCAGAATACTACGTCAACACCGCACAGCGACTGGCCGGTGAGATCCCCGGAGCGGTCATTCTGAATCAGTACGATAATCCGGCCAATGCCGATGCACATGAGCGTACGACCGGACCCGAGATCTGGCAGGACACCGATGGAAAGATCACTCATTTCGTGGCCGGCATGGGTACTGGCGGAACAATCAGCGGTACGGCCCGTTACCTCAAGAAGATGAATCCGGCGATCAAGGTCGTTGCCGGTGATCCGGTCGGATCGTCACTGAAGGTCTACAAAGAAACGGGTCGCCTGATCGAATCACTCCCCTACCTTGTTGAGGGTGTTGGCCAGGATCGACTGCCGGACAATCTCGATCTTAACCTGGTTGATGAGATCATCAACGTCAACGACAAGGAGGCCTTCTCCATGGCACGTCAGCTGGCGCGTCAGGAAGGCATATTCTGTGGCGGCTCATCAGGCATGAATGTGGCCGCAGCTCTGCGCATCGCCGAGAAGCTCGATGAGAATGCCGTCGTCGTGGCGATCATCTGCGACACCGGAGAGCGTTACCTGACGAAGCATCACTCCGACGAATGGCTTGAGGAAAAGGACCTTCTTGAGCGCGAACGCATTACGGTGCGCGATGTCGTAGCAGCAAAACGCTCACGAGGACATCTCCCATCGGTGGTCAGCGTGCCGCCAGTGGCGACCGTCTCCGAAGCACTCGCGCTGATGAGCTCGCACGAAGTCAGTGACCTGCCGGTGATCGACGGCGCAACGCTCAGCGGCATGGTCCGCGAGGCACGCCTGATGTCTGCCGTGATCAATGACCGCGACCTTCTGACGTCGCCTGTTACGGCAATTATGGAAGCCCCCTGCCCGACGGTCGACATTCACAATGACGTGCAGACGGGTATCCAGCTGCTACGCAATGCGCCGCTGGTGGTCGTGACCGAGTTTGGAAGCATCAGCGGCGTGCTAACACGCCATGATGTGCTTGAGTACCTCTAAGTGCCGTTGAAGGGGCTTTACGCCTCTGATCCGGGTTTCCACCAGGTCAGATCGACGGCATCCTCTCCACCATCAACTCCCAGCGTCTCGCCATTGATCCAGTAGGCGTGGTCCTTGACCAGCAGACGCAGCACGTTGGCAACATCGTCCGGTGTGGTCAGACGGTGGTATGGATTGCGCATCAGCGCATTGTTCACGATCACGTCATTGCCCGGGATCTTCGAAAGGGCCGGCGTTGACGTCACGCCAGCACGGATGGTGTTGGCCGTGATGCCATACGGTGCGAGCTCCATGCCAAGCTGCCGGCAGTATGCTTCCATGGCAGCTTTGGCTGCAGATACAGCGCCGTACATCGGAAGAACGCGCGAGGCCCCGGCGCTGGTCAGACCAACGATACGTCCACCGGGGTTCATAAGCCCCCTGCGGACAATGTCCTGAGCATAATAGACCAACGAGTTGGCCATCACATCAAGCGTCATCTCGAGATTCTTCTGTGAGATCGAATCAGCAGGCTGATCGGAGATGAATGGCTTTAGCGTACCAAATGCCAGCGAATGCAGCATGAGTCGGATGGTCGACCCCGGGTGGGCTTCAAACTCATCCCGGATGCCATCCATGATCTCTGCACGGCGCTCCGGATCGGCTGCGTTGAGGTTGAAGAACAGGTGCCGCACACCAAGTTCGTTCAGCTCGGTCTTGAGCTCGTTTACCTGTTGTATGCCCGCCGCACGGTCAAGGTGCACACCGATGATGTGTAGTCCCTCTTCTGCCATGGCACGCGCGGCAGCACGGCCGAAACCACTGGATACGCCAAGAATCAGTGCATACTGCTGTGTAGAAGACATTATCGCTTGATCCGTAAATGAATTGAAGAGAAGGCAAAATTAGGGCTTTTGACGCAGGAAGTAATACGGACCCTTGACGGCTCCCCATACCTGCTCGCCGGCAGATGTGAATCCACGATCCCAGCTGGAGATGACGTTAGCCGAGATCTGCACCTCGCTGGTGGCGTATGAAGCCCCGCGGATATCACTCGAGCACGCCGTGCCGTGCGTGCTTCCGAGAAACTTCACCTCGTCGCGCTGAAGGTAGACCTCGCAGCCACGACGGCGCACCAGATCCGATGGCGACATGTCATCAAGCTTGGCAACGTCGCGCCAGGCACCGACCACACGCTTGGGATCTTTCCAGGTGAAGATCTCGATCTCGATCATGTTCTCTTCCACACGAAGCACACGATAGACGCGCTGACGATATGGGGTGTCCGGAGTTGACGCCATTGCCTGCTCGACAATGATCCAGACGCCATCGGTGCGTTGCTTCCAGATGGGCTGCATGTTGAGTACTACATTGTGATACGCCGAGTCGACCTCGGAGTGCTTCTGACTGGAGAACGATCCGGTGAGCCACATCGACAGCGTGTCAATGTCAACGTCACTCTTCGGCCCCGTGGCGGCCTCGGCATTTACGCCACAGAAAAGCAGGATGAAGAACAACGGCACAACAAATGTTTGCGCTGAGATCATGAAAGCCTCGAGTCAATCTCTTCGAAGGGAATCACCACGAATGTGGGCTGACCAAACGGTGTGTGGTGCGTGATATTGCACGCGCGCAGCTGCCGAACGAGGATCTCGGCCCGATGAGGTGTCATCGCCGAAACGCTGCGCCGCGCATACTGCCGCGCCAGGTGCGCCACGAGCGCTTGTTGACGGTCGATACTGGGGCCGGACTCGACGTCCGACATGGCGCTGATGAGCTCGTCGATCACCAAATGCTCCTCCCCCGGTGCGACCACTGATGGCACGGCCGATACCGTCATGGTGGCATCGCCAAGATCGAACACGAAGCCAGATGCCATGATCGCATCACCATGCTCGGCGATCTGCGCACGCCTCTGCGCATCAAGGACTATCTCAACGGGAAAGAGCAGAGTCTGCGGCGTAAGATCACCCGTCGCTCTATCGAGGATCTGTTCGAAGAACACGCGCTCTGCGGCGGCCGCCGGACGAACGACCATAACTCCGGCAGGGATGACGCAAACGATGCGCTCGGAGGTTGCATGCAGGACAGCGAGCATCTCCTCGGGCACGTCAGCCGGCGCAAACAGCATGTCGTGGGCGCGCTGATGGGCAGAGGTAAAGCGCGGAGTACTCACCGGCTGATATGCCCCGTCCATACTGTCGCGTCTGGCCGGTAGGATCTCGCCCGTCATGCGGTTGACGATCAGGCCGCCCGAGATCGGTTCCGTGCCGAGTGATCGAAGGGGGCTTGAGGCGATCGACACGTTGGACATGATCGGCGGAATAATGTTCGCCTGCGCAAGAGCGCGCATCACCGAGTCCTGCAGCAGAAGGAACACGGCACGTTCATCGTCAAACTTCACCTCATGCTTCTGTGGGTGAACGTTAACGTCAACGCGCTCGGGATCGATCTCGAGATACAGCGCAAAGACCGGATGCTGCCGGTCGGTAACAAGATGCTCGTAGGCCTGGTTGACGGCGTGCGCAAGGGCCCGGCTCTTGATGGGACGTCCGTTGAGAAACAGGAACTGTCCGCCCCGATTCTGCCGGACGATTTCCGGTCGCGAAACGTATCCGGTAAGCGTGATGCCCGCCTCGGCGCTGTTAACCTCAACAAGAGCTCGTCCGGCGTCGACGCCCAGCACGTCGGCCACCCTGCTGCGCAGGTCCGCAGGCTGCAGATCAAACACCCGATTGGGGCCATCGTAGAAGACAAAGCGGACGCTCGGGCGGGACAATGCCAGCGTCTGCATCGTTTCGCTGATGTAGCGGAACTCCGTCATGTCTGACTTGAGAAACTTGCGCCGTCCGGGGACCGATGCAAAGAGCTGCCGCACAAGGATCTGCGTGCCCGCGTCGTTCGTCGCAGGCGCAATGGCAAGGGGCTTTCCGGGATGCGACGTCAGCGTCCAGCCAAGATCTTCGTCCCTGCTTCGCGTGCGCACCTCAACGTCAGCCACGGCAGCAATCGATGCCATGGCCTCACCACGAAAGCCCAGCGTGGCAATGCGGTGAAGGTCTTCTTCAGTCCGGATCTTGCTGGTGGCATGACGCACAAGGCAGAGCTCAAGATCAGGTCGCGACATCCCAGCGCCGTCATCGATGACGTGGATGAGACTCTTTCCTGCCCCTTGAACAACCACCGTCACACACCCGGCACCGGCGTCGATGGAGTTTTCGACGAGCTCCTTGACCACAGACTCCGGACGCTGCACGACCTCTCCGGCGGCGATCTGATTGGCGAGGTATTCCGGCAGAATGTGAATGCGACTTTGCATGGTCACGAAGATACCATCCAGGGCAGTCGAAGGAAGGGTCGTATCCACGGCTGCGCCAGGCGCTGAACGTTCATGTACTCGGACGTGCCAAGCGCTGACTCGTCACCATTGATACGCCACGAACTAATGTATCGCTGATAAAAAGGTCCGTCTTCGCAGACAGTATCATTGGAGCAGATCACCTCGTGCACGTGACCGCTGCGGTCGCGCCCACGGAGCCTGATACGACGGTGGTGGATCAGACCCAACATCGAGATGCGCCGTCGAGAGAACTTGATGCTCACCTCGTCGAGCTCCTCGACGCGTCCGTCGCTTGTTACGCGTCCGAACCAGGTAACGTTATCGACAGATCGCCTGGTGAGAAGAAACACATACGTCGCATCGCGCCCGTGGCAACGGCCCCAGTACCAATCATGATAATCCATCGGCATTGCCCGTGATCCCATGTTATGATCATGATAGGCAATGCCGGCAAAGTCATGACGCACCACCGGTCCGTGCGCCTCATCGATCTCGATCGACACCTGCGCCCTCGTGCGTGCAGAGGCCAGCACCCAGGCATGACCCTCGGTATGGGTCTCGGAGGGAACCAACGGCGCCGTGTCCTTGGTCATGCGAAGATTCACGCGTGCACGCCTACCGTCAGTGCCGCACGGCGCATCAACATGCATGCTGATCCCTTCAGGGTCGCACTCGAGAGCTCCGGACGGCATTGAAACACCGGGTTGACTGACATCAAAGCGACACTCCTGCAGAGGATGTCCGCCAAAGGCAAAGGCTATTCGCACGCCTCGGTAGTATACACTCAGGGCATAGCCGCCGGTCATTGACCTGGCCTCAGCAAGGTAATCCGGAGACATCGGCATACCGCGAAAGAGGATCATCACCACGCCCCACTCGCCCCCTGCATCCAGCGCATCGGCGTACCACCATTCGTAGGCACCGGGCGCATTGAGCTGGTGTGCGTGATCGTTCGAGAGGCCGGACAGGATATGCATGGCGAAGGGGGCTGTTTCGGTCGCAAAGCTACCGAATCGGCCTGGTTCGTAGCTTCGAAGCATGCCGGACACAACAGCTTTCGCAGGCGCTGCAGCTATTGCGCAGTGGTTCACGCCAACCCTCTTCGTGATCTGCCTGGTCAACGCCGCGGCGATGAGCCTTTTGCTGACCGTGAGCATCATCAATCTGGTGCGCTTTGCGCGGCTTCCGAAGTTTCCATCACTGCCGGCCAGTGAACTCCTGCCACGTGTGGCGGTGCTCATACCGGCTCGGAACGAGGAACGGTGCATTGAGCGCTGCGTCCGTTCCGTGTGCTCGCAGACGTACGCCAACTATGAAGTGATCGTTCTGAACGACGCTTCCAGTGATGCCACCGGAGAGATCCTCAGCCGTCTTGCCAGCGAGTTTGCGCACCTTCGCGTGATCAATGGCAGCCCCCTGCCCGAGGGATGGGTTGGCAAGTCCTGGGCCTGCCATCAGCTGTCGCAACAGACGCAGGCTGACGTGCTGCTGTTCACTGATGCCGACACGTGGCACGAGCCGACGACTCTGGCACGATCGGTGGCGTTTCTTCGACAGCGCGATCTGGCGATGTTTTCCATGGTGCCGCACCAGATACTTTCGTCATTTGGCGAACATGTCGTGATCCCGATGGTTCACGTTCTGTACTTCTCCTATCTGCCGAACAGTCTCATCATGAGCAATCCGCGTGTGTCACTGTCGGCTGCCAACGGACAGTTCATGTGCTTTTCACGCGCCGGCTATGAGGCCATTGGCGGACACACAGCGGTGTGGAACTCACTTGTCGAAGATGTGTTTCTGGCACGGTCCGTCAAATCAGCCGGACTGCGCATTGCACTTGTCGATGGTACCGATGCCGTCACATGCCACATGTACACCGGCGCAAGAGAGGTCACCGAAGGGTTCTCGAAGAACCTCTTCCCGGCCACGCAGTACAACCTCCCGGTCACGCTCTTGTTTCTCGGCCATCTGCTTCTGACCTATTCCGCTCCGATCGTGACGCTTATCATGGGGCTTACCATAACAGGAGCGGCGCAGCAGTCAGCGATCATCCAGATGTCGGCCTACGCACTGCTCTGTGCCGCGCTGATCCGCCTGATGATCAGTGTGCGCTTTCGCATGCCATTCTGGCATGCCGCCGTGCAGCCGATAACGGCGCTGTGGACGGTGTACATCGGACTCAACTCCATACGATGGGCGTACTCGTCGCGTGGATCTCAGTGGAAGGGGCGTAGTTATGCAAGAACCGGAGGTGATTCGTGAGTGACACGCGCAGGAACGATCGCTGGATCGATGTTTTTCTGCTCCGCATGCGCGAGCCGGAGAATGCCTCAGACAAGCCCTACTACACAACGGGATCGATCGTCACCGCTGCCATGCTTCGCGTTGTGGTGCTGGGTCTTGGCTGCATTGCCCTGGCGCAGGTTGCAGAGCCAACTGTCGTTTGGTGGACGGCGATGCTCAGCATCTGGGGTCTCGGTGTATACCCTGCTTGGCTGCAGTACCAGACGTTTCATCAGAAGGTACAGGATCTCACTGTGGGCACCCTCTGCGGTGCGTGCCGGCATTTCAATCCTACCAACCAGCTATGCACGATCCTGGATGTGCATGTGACCAACGAAGAACCTCCCTGCGAGGGAGAAGGCTGGGAGCCCATCGAGGGCTCATAACCTTAGCGGGTGTCAGTAGAAGACTTGAGCTTGTACACACCATCATCGTTGACGGCGAACTCAAACGTTTTGCGAACACCACTGCGGTAGATCCAGAGTTCGACCGATGAGCCCCCTCGTGCGAGCTTCTTCTCGATCTTCGTTGGACGGCCGAAGAGAATGAAGACCTTGCCGCGATCGGTGAATGTTCCGTCAGGTTCATTGACAGAGCTAAAGGCCACAGCCGCATGATCGACGCGCATATAGTACTCGGCCAGACGTTCATTATAGGCAGTCTCGGGCGTAGGATCGCTGCGTCGCCACCACGACATCAAGCGCTCTCGGTTCTCGGCATCCGAGCCATCGCCGAGCGAGTCAAGCTGATCTTCAGGGCAGATGTAGACCAGCGACTCGAGCGCGTAAGAGAGTGTTCGCAGCGACTGCGGCATGGTCTCCCACTGCACTTGAAAGGGCAGCTCTACCGTGTCGGTACTGCCCCGGCGCACGAGCCTTACCACGTAGCTTCCCGGAACAAGTTGCGGCGCATCGACGGGGACGACAATGGTAGAATATCTTCTTGATGATTGTTCGGCAAGCACCACCCGTGCTGCGCGGTTGGTCTCAAACTGCCCCTCGAGTAGAAGATCCGAACGCGAGCGCACGGTGCCGGTGTAGTCGGCCTCGACCCACCAGCGGATGTCCTTCGGACCATACGGCAACTGGCGGATCGCGTAGTCATACGTAGCAGAGGCCATGTCACGCGTAACAAACAGCGCCACGCATGGCCGGGCCCCGAACGGCACGTTGCGATTGAACACGAGTGATTCGATGGTCCACATCGAACCATCCCGGCGCTCAGAGCCAATGTATCCCGGAATGATCAGCCCCTTGGCTGATGGCGAGAACGAAAGCTGCGAAAGCGTGACCGTGCGTTTGGTGGACTCGCGCTGACCGAGAGTTTCGAGCACGACCTTATAGGTGCCCGGTGCAATGCCGATGCGGCAGCTTCCGTGGTGCATCGCACTGCGGTCGATCGACGCATCATAGGAGTTGACGTATGCCGTGTCCTTGAACCGCACGCGAGAGCGGATGATACCGATCGAATCACGGACCTCCACACTGAGTGTGAACTCGGCGGCGAAGTTTCCGGCGTTGTTGTTCATGTCCGTCACCCGCGTGAAGGTGAGCGCATCGTGTGCTACGCGGAAGCTGACGAACAGGTCCGCCGAATCTCCACTCAGACGCGGAACGATCATGGCATCGGCATAGAGTCTGTCTCCGTACTCTCCCATATTAGCACGCTGCACCCGGTTTGGGCGCTGTGCCGAAAGAGGCTCAGTACTCAGGGTGCAAAGAACGAATATCGGCAGCAGCCAATGTCGGCAACGGATCATATGACACCTCCCGGACCGAGCGATCGCACTTCCTCCAGAACCGACTCGAGCATCACGGCGGCGGCAACCTGGTCTTTGACGCCCTTGGTCTGGCGTCGCTTCTGTTTCATCCCCGACTGTATCATGACGCGGCGAGCCTCCTTTGTCGAAAAGGCCTCGTCGATCTCATGAACCGGGATCGACAAGGCGGCCCTGATGCTGACGATGAACTTTTCGATCTCTTGGATGATCGGCGTGGTGCGCTCGTCGTGGAGACGTGGCACGCCCACCAGGAGCACCTCAGTGCGCTCGCGCTCAAGCACCCGGCGAAGATCCTCCAGTACCGACGCCGTGTTGTCGATCACAGGACGCGTCGAAACCAGAATGTGCAACTCGTCGCAGACCGCCACACCGATTCGGCGCATGCCATAATCGAGCGCCATAAGGCGCCGTCCTCGAAGCGACTCGAGTGTCTGACGCGTCATGATACGCGCTCGGCCGTTGATGCGCGGATCTTCTCCTTGGGTTCCATTCCATGCGGAATACGGAACACGATCTGTGTACCCTTGCCAGGCTCGCTGGTAACGCGGATGCGGCCACCGTGCAACTTCGTAACGTGATGCATGATCATCGTTCCAATGCCGTGCCCTGTGCCATCGGTGGACGAGCTGAAGTAGGGCTTCATCATATTGGCCATGGTCTCCGGGTCCATCCCCACGCCGGTGTCACTCACCGAAATGAAAACGTTCGAGTGATCAAACCACGTGGAGATCTCCACCGTTCCCTGTTGATTACGCAGCGCCTTTATGGCATTCTCGACAGCGTTGCGGACGGCCCGTGTGAGCTTCAATCGATCGGCCAGCATCAGCGTTCCGCGTAGCTTCATTGAAAACGTCACATGCGGAAACATCGCTGCATCGAACTCATGACGGACTTCCGTACAGAGCTCGGCACTGTGCACCACTGTGCGCTGGAAGACCTCCGAACGCGCAACTCCCAAAAGGTCGCGCACACGGTCGATCAGCACTCCGACCTGGAATAGGATCCGGCGGCGACGTTCATCATCGCCCCGTTGAACATCTCCGTGGATCTGTTCGGCATTGAGTCGAATGGTCGACAGATTGGTCTGCATGTCATGCGCCAGCTGGGCCCAGTTTGTCAGTCTTCGCTGTTCGAGCGTCTCGGTAATATCGACTCCTGCAAAGAGCAGTCCGCGCGACGAGCCAAGGGTTCCAACGATCGGCGTAGAGGTCATGATCAGTTCGCGCAGCTCGTCATCGACAAGAGTGCTTATCCGCTCAGAATGCGAGTCCCGCGAAAGCCGGACACGATCAATAAACGACGACAGCTGTGCCAGACCCGGCTGATTCATGTATGTCGAGTACATGCGCCCCATCGGAACGTCCTGCGTGATTCGCAGCAATGCGGCTGCACGTTCGTTGGTGCGCAGGAGCCGGCCATTGACGTCGATGAAGAGAATCGCTCCTGACCCGGGAGCATCGATCATCGCATCGAGGAACCGTTTCTGACGGCGGTAAACGAAGTACAGAACTCCGAGGGTCGACAAAAACAGCATCGGTATCACGTACCGCAGCAGCCACTCCCAGGAGCGGGCCACAAACCAGAGTCGCTGCGGATGCTCAATGATGCGCACCGAGTACGCAGGCGAGCTGATCTCATAACCACGCTCAAGGCGCACCACCTCCGCCAGATCCGACACCGGTAGCTCGATCGCATCCCTTGCAAGGATATCTCCATCCCCTGTTACGATGGCCACACCACCGGTAAAGACGGCCATCACCGTATCGCCAAAGGCCCGAACAAGACGTGGCGATCCATACTCACCCGGAATGACCGTTCCTGCCGGCAGCTCGTCCAACGACTGTGACAAGGGAACCACAACAACTTCTGCTCGACCCGATCGCGTGGTCAGAAGCGCGAGCGATCGCACGCCATCGGTCATCAGCCCCGTAACGCGCGATGCATCGACCGGCACCGAGCGCGTGGTCATCGACCGTGTCTCAAGGTCGAGCATGGTCACAACACAGCCATTAGCCCCCTCAAGTGACGAGTACAGAAGTACGGAAGAGCCGACCTGCTCGAAGCGCACAACATCCGACAGCGGCACAAGCACGGACGAGATCACCCTCATCGACGAATCCAGAAGAGCAAGGAAGGCCGACGGACCGCTACGATAGACCATCACGAATCCCGGTCCCTTCGCAAGCGACACATACCCCGAGGCCAGCACACCGGTTTCGATCGGCCGAAGTGACAGGACATTTCCCGCGAGCTCCACCGACAGCAGCGTGCCATGAGCGTTGATCATGGCCGTCTGGCCGTCTGGTCCGATCATCAGACGCTCGGCCACATGGAGTCGATCCCTGCGGCGTGTGCTGTCGGATGCGGACGCCGGCACGATAGCATCCGCCATGTGCCGGCTTCTATCAGAGTCGGAAAACCACCGCAGGCCAAGTCGACCTTCGGCACGATGCAGGATCAGTAATCCGGAGCGCCACCGCGCTGCGTCCACAACTTCGAGCTGCGGCACACGATCGGCGAACTCCGGACTCGGCGCCTGCTGGTCATACACGGCCAGCGTTGTTGTCGTGCGGTCCCAGGCGGGACGCTGATACACCACCATGGAGCGCAGGGTATCACCGTTGGATGTGATCAGACGACCATTGAACGAGCGCTCAATGACGAGTCGAAGGGGCTCACCGGCATCGGCCCATGCTGCAACTGTTTGCAGGACAAGCGCGGCGATCACGACGAGTAGGTTCATGCCTCCCGGACTTCACAGATCACAAAGGCGTGGACGCCTTCACGACGTCCGACGTATCCCATTCGCTCGCTCGTGGTGGCCTTCACCGATACACGGTTCAGAGCAATGCCGCACATCTCGGCAATGCGTTCGCGCATGGCCTGTTTGTAAGGCAGGATCTTCGGCGATTCGAGAACCAGCGCGCAATCGACATTAACAATCTCGCACCCGTGTTGTTTGACGAGCTGCACAGCATGCTCCACAAAGCGCGAACTGGCGGCATCTTTCCAGCGGGGATCGGTATCCGGGAAATGCTCCCCGATATCCCCCAGTGCAAGTGCGCCGAGAAGGGCATCGACAAGTGCGTGCAGAACCACATCACCATCGCTGTGAGCTACAGTGCCATGGGGCGAGGGGATCTCCACCCCGCCGAGCACCAGCCTTCGGCCTTCTTCAAGCCGGTGTACGTCGAATCCGAATCCTACCATGGTGCAAATCTACGGTGTGCATGGAATGTCGATCTTTGTCCCCTATGGCGGAACAGGCAATCAGCGTATCGCTTCTGACCGGCGAGATCAAGCGCCTTCTCGAAAACGGGATCGGCGAGGTCCTGGTCGTGGGCGAGATCTCAAACTACAAACTCCACAGTTCGGGTCATCGCTACTTCACGCTCAAGGATGCCGAGGCGGCCATCTCCGGCGTCATGTGGCGTACGCGTCCGCTGAACTTTGTCCCGCAGGACGGCATGCGCGTTGTCGTGCGTGGCAGGCTGACGGTGTACAACGCCCAGGGCAAGTACCAGATCGACTGCATGGCCATGCGTCCTGAGGGCATCGGTGACCTTCACCGAGCGTTTGAAGAACTCAAGCAGCGCCTCGGTGCGCAGGGCTATTTCGATCCGGGGCGCAAACGCCCCCTGCCACGACCTATCCGACGCGTCGGCATTGCAACCTCTCCCACCGGAGCCGTCATTCGTGACATGCTCACAACGATCGAGCGGCGCTTCCCGTCGCTCGAAGTGGTGTTCCGGCCGACGATCGTCCAAGGGGGCGAGCAGGCTTCCCGTGACATCGCAGCGGCGATCGAGCAGCTCAATCGCTGCGATGTCGATGTGATCATTGTGGGCCGCGGCGGCGGATCACTCGAAGACCTCTGGTGCTTTAACTCGCAGGTGGTGGCCGATGCCATCCGTTCGAGCAGTACTCCGGTGATCTCGGCCGTTGGACACGAGACGGATGTAACGATCTCCGACTGGGTGGCCGACGTGCGGGCCGCCACGCCAACGGCAGCGGCCGAGATGGTGACGCCCGTCACACGTCAGGACCTGTTGATGGCTCTCGATGCCCTTACCCGCGAGATGACCGACGATGTTCGTCGAAACATCTCCG
>DNLG01000143.1:17444-17952 GCA_003488525.1 Bacteroidota bacterium
CAGCGCGTGGACGATCTGTCGACCCGGCTGGCACGCAGTGCCACGAATCGCATCCAGCGTGAGCGCACACGCATCGATCACGCTGCTGCGCTCCTTACGAGTCTGCACCCGCTGGCCCCATTGCAAAGGGGCTATGCCGTCATCGAACGAGACGGACAAGTTCTGAATGCCGCTGTCGCTCTTCTGCCCGGCGACAAGATCGACATCCGACGTCAGCATGACGTCGTGCAGGCCACCGTCGACGCGATTGCCAACATCGAATCAATGAAAGGTACGTCCAATGGCTAAGACAAAGGATGAGGCTCCAAAGAGCCTGGAAGAACAGCTCAAACGACTCGAGGAAATCGCCACTCTTCTTGATCGCGGTGATGCACCGATCGATCAGCAACTGCAGCTGTTCGAAGAAGGTATGGCCCTGGCCGCCGGTTGCCGCGCCTTCCTGGAACAAGCAGAGCTAAAGGTGCAAACCCTCAGCGGTGAAAATTCCGTAATCCCGTAATCCCGTAAT
>DNLG01000143.1:18186-23504 GCA_003488525.1 Bacteroidota bacterium
TCTCTTCCTACTCTTCTCGTGCCGGACGCATCATCAGGCGGCGGACGGAGTCTTCGGCATCAGCCCCCTGCCATAGAATGGCAGCAACGCGTTCTGTAATGGGCAGCTCGACGCCAACCTGAGCGGCCAGCTCGAGAGCGGCCTGCGTGGTAGGGACGCCTTCGGCTACGGCGGACATGGATCCAAGGATCTGATCGAGTGATTCTCCTCGACCGATGCGTTCGCCAACGGCGCGGTTACGTGAATGACGCGAGGTGCACGTGACGAAGAGATCGCCCAGCCCGGCAAGACCATAAAGCGTCTGAGGATCCGCCCCAAGAGCCACGCCCAATCTGGAGATCTCCGCCAGCCCGCGCGTGATCAGCGCTGCCTTGGTATTGTCGCCCATGCCAAGCCCGTCAACAATGCCGGCAGCAATTGCAATAACGTTCTTGAGTGCTCCGCCGATCTCAACACCGACCACGTCATCGCTGGCATAGACGCGAAACGTTGGCGTCATGAACAGCTTCTGTACCATCGAGACGGCATCGCGATCACGTCCGGCACACACAACCGTGGTTGGCATGTTACGCAGCACTTCCTCGGCATGACTGGGTCCGGATAGCGCCACGAACGACTTCATTGAGGGGGCTATGTGTGCCACCACCTCGGATACGCGAAGGCGCGTTCCGCGCTCGATCCCCTTTGCAAGATTGACGACCACAGCACCGGTGGCAAGCTCATCAACGAGCGTTGTACGAATGAACTGCGTCGGCGTTGCATTAACGATCACGTCGCGACCGCAAAGATCCAGTAGTCGCGCTGTTGCGCGAACAGAATCCGGAAGCAGTGCTCCGGCGAGGAAGCGCTCGTTGGAGTGGACAGTATTGATCTCGCGGACGACGTCGTCCTCACGTGCCCACATCAGAACATCATGGCCGTTCTGCGCCGCGATGTGCGCCATGGCCGTGCCCCAGGCGCCCGACCCCAGAATGCCGACCGTCATACGTGTCTGTGCTTGCGCCTGAAGAACATCAGTTTCGGGAATCGATGTTCGGTGCCTTCGAGAAGCCGCCGGAGATTTGAGCGATGCGCATACAGAACCAGCAGCGCAAGCGCGGCAAGAAAGTAGACAAGCGTAAGGTAACCGTCGATCTCGACGTTGAGCAGATTCCTGCGAACGAACATTGTGATCGGAATCACAACCGCCGCAACCATCGAGCCCAGTGAAACGTATCCGAAGAAGCCGATGAAAAGCAGGAACACGCCCGCTGCAATGGCGAGTTCGACAGGCGCTACGGCGATGAGCATCCCCACCGATGTATTGATCCCCTTGCCGCCGCGGAACCCGGCAAACACGCTGAACATGTGTCCGACAACGGCGGTGATCCCGGCGATCAGGCGTACAACCGTAGAGTCTTCAAATGGCGTACGGTTCTCAAACGGCATCTGCGTATCGAAGAACATCGCTACGAGAAGCACAGGAACCAGGCCCTTGGCGATATCGAGGATCTGCACGGCCACGCCGGCCTTCCAGCCGAGGTTACGGAAGACGTTCGTGCTTCCGAGGTTGCCGCTGCCCACCTTTCGGGGATCAACACCGTAGAACTTCTTACCAATAATCAGGGCAAACGGAATTGCCCCGATGAGGTAGCTCTGCAGGATGATGATCGCAAGTCGTAGCGTAGGATCCATGGTCTCCCTGTGTGCAAATCAAATCGTGTCTAAAATACGCACGGCCGGTCGATCACCTGCGCGACAATCCTGCGGTCGGAGATATCATACCGCTGCGGGTGATTCGTCATTGGCTCGGTTATTATCGCAAGGAAACACACGATGCCAGAAGACATGCGCATTGCAACCCAGAAGCGTCTCGAAGAGATCGACCGCGAGCTCGCGGAGCTGCGAACCGAGCACTCAACGCTGAAGGCACGCTGGGAACTTGAAAAGAAGCACATCCAGGCGATCCGTGCCATCAAGGCGGAGATCGAAGACGTAAAGGTCCGCGCTGCCGATGCAGAACGCGTAGGCGACTACGGCACGGTTGCCGAGCTACGCTACGGGCGCATTCTCGAGCTTGAAAAGTCGCTCGCGCAGGAAAACCAGCAACTTGCCGAGGTCCAGAAACAGTCGGCGCTTCTGAAGGAAGAGATCGACGATACGGACATCGCCGAAGTGGTGGCAAAGTGGACCGGGATTCCGGTGCGGCGCATGCTCGAAAGCGAGCGTGCCAAGCTGCTTTCGATGGAGCAACGCCTCCATGAACGCGTCATCGGACAGCACGAAGCCGTCGTTGCCGTCTCAAACGCCATCAGGCGCTCGAGGGCCGGTCTGCAGGATGCCAAGCGTCCGATCGGGTCATTCATCTTTCTGGGCTCCACGGGCGTGGGAAAGACAGAAATGGCTCGCGCTCTGGCAGAGTTTCTCTTCGATGACGAGGCCGCGCTTGTTCGCATCGACATGAGCGAGTACATGGAAAAGCACGCGGTGGCACGGCTGATCGGCGCTCCACCGGGCTATGTCGGATACGAAGAAGGAGGCCAGCTGACAGAGGCCGTCCGTCGGCGTCCGTATAGCGTTGTGCTGCTCGACGAGATCGAGAAAGCACATCCGGATGTATTCAACGTGCTTCTGCAGGTGCTTGATGATGGGCGCCTTACCGACGGGCAGGGCCGGCAGGTTGACTTCACGAATTCGATCATCATCATGACCTCGAATCTGGGTTCGGAACTGATGCAGGATCGCCTGCTCGAGGTCACCGAGGAGAACCGCGACGAACTGACGGCTCGCATGCGTCTTGAGATCATCGACCTGCTGAAGCGGAAGCTGCGTCCGGAGTTTCTCAACCGGATCGACGAGGTGATCCTCTTCAAGCCCCTTGTCCCTTCCGAAGTGCAACGAATTGCCCATCTGCAGATCGCCGCCGTTGCCGAGAGAATGAAGGGGCTTGGCATTGACCTGCTGGTGACGGACGAATGCATGGAATGGCTTGGTAAACGAGGATATGACGTGCAGCTGGGTGCGCGCCCTCTAAAACGCGTGATTCAGCGTTATGTGACCGATCCGCTTGCTTTACACGTGCTTGGTGCGGATGTTCGTGCCGGAGACCTCGTCACGGTGGATGCTGATGATACAGGTCGCATCACGTTCTCGTTCTCCTCCGGCTTGCAGGAACCAACCACGTAGCTCTATGAGTGCCATCTTCATCCTGCTGTCCCTTCTGATGTCGGCAACAGCAGGGATGGCGCAAGACATATCCACCGGTCCCGGTCTAGGCCGCTCAATGTCACGCAGTGATTACCTGCGCGGTATGCAGACGGACGCAGCGGCAATCCCCAGCCGAATACGAATCATGGGTGTGGATGAAACAAAACCGGGTCAGATCGATGCCTCGGTTATCGTGCTGGACGCGGAAGGGAACCTGCTGCCGGTTTCGCTGGAAATAATGTCAATGTTCGCCGACATCTCCTGTCGGGGATCGGCACCAGCTCCGTTTTCGTTGAGCGTGTCTCGAAGCGCTAAGCCCGATGATGCTCCCCCGCCGGTGAACCTGTATGTGCTGTGTGACAACTCGATGCTGTCAGGCACGCTCACCCGCGACGTTGTGCTGGGCCTGCAACGCAGTCTTGCCGACATCGGCGCGTCCGATGCGATCGGGCTGGGCGTGTATAATCAGGCGCTCACGAACGTACTCTCCGTCGGTCCGCTCGCGAACCTCACCGAGTCGCTTCGCCTTGAAGACGTTCCGCAGGCCGACGGTCTGTCATCATTGTATACGGCAACCCAGGCCGCGTGCCGCGTTCTTTCGCAGGCGGAAGGCCGCCGAGCACTGATCGTTGTTACGTCGACACCCGATAACGCAACCCCCTTCAGCACGACGCAGGATGTGGTGCGTGTTGCTCGGGAGGCCAACATTCCCGTGTTTGTGATCCGGATCGGGCTTGAGGCCGCCGGACGCCCCCTTCGGCAGATCACGTCCTCAACAGGTGGCCGGCTGTACTCTCTCGACGAGGGACAGACGAATGAGATCGGCGAGATCGTCCGCGAGATTCTGTATGCGCAGAAATGGGCATCGGTTCTGACCGTGCGAGCCGATGTGCAGGAGTTTGCGACGTGCGAATCTCCCTGGCTTCGCCTGCGCATCGAGAGTCCGGAGAGCGCCTACGCGATCACCGACTCGATCATTGTTACCCCGTTCGATGTTGCGATCGAGACATCGCCGTCGATCATTGCTCTGTTCCGTGATACCACCGACACTGATCTGCGCGAATACTACCAGTCACTGCTTGCCATCAGCGAGATGCTCTCGGCAAATGCCGCCATGAGCATTGAGCTTACCGGACATGTCAGCGGTGATGTCGGCAAGAACGGTGAGTCACGCGCACTTGAGCGTGCTAACCAGGTCCGTTCATTCCTCATTGCCAACGGCGTACTCTCACGCCAGATCATTGTGCGCTCCGAAGGAAGCCGCAAGCCGCGCTACTACTTCCAGAACGACGGAACGCGCCGACTTCTGAACAATCGCGTCGAGGCACGCATGTTCATCGACGGAGCAGCACAGCATACGATCACCGTCGAACAGGTCGACAACGAACAGACGGCGATGATCCGCATCAAGGAGTGGAAAGACCGCAAGCAGAACGCCTACTTCGAGCCGGTCTACGAGAACGGAGAAACCCGTTATCGGGTCAAGCTATGGGGCTTTGCAACGCTCGACGAGGCCAAGGCCACCGTAGCGCAGATCAAGAAGTTCAAGCCGAGCTACTCGATCGTCGAGTAAGCCCCCTGCGTCGGGGATCTATGCGTGCTGCGACTCCAGCCAGCGCTCAGCGTCGATCGCTGCCATACAGCCGGAGCCGGCTGCCGTGATCGCCTGACGGTACACACTATCCTGGGCATCACCACAGGCGAATACGCCGGGAACATTGGTGTGTGTTGACTTCCCGACCGTGCGGATGTAGCCGACGTCGTCCATGTCGATCACGCCGTCAAAGAGTCGCGTGTTTGGCTGATGGCCGATGGCAACAAACGCACCGTCCGCTTCTACATCGGTGATGGCACCCGTAGCAGTGTTGCGGATGCGCAGGTGCGTGAGCTTGCGCATACCTGCCTCGTTAGTCGTGCCAACGTATTCATCGACGGTGCTGTTGAGCATGAAGGAGACCTTCGGGTTATTGCGAGCCCGGTCGAGCATGATCTTCGAGGCACGAAACTCCTCACGTCGGTGCACGATGGTCACCGACTCGGCAAACCTCGTCAGATAGTTCGCCTCCTCCATCGCCGTGTCGCCCCCTCCGATCACAAACACCCGCTGACCGCGGAAGAAGAACCCGTCGCAC
>DNLG01000143.1:23810-23932 GCA_003488525.1 Bacteroidota bacterium
GATCGTCTCGTAGCGCGAGACAGCCCCAAAACGGTGCGCCTGCTTGCGGAACACTTCCATCAGCTCCGGCCCCATGATGCCGTGCTCGAACCCTGGGTAATTCTCAACCTCGGTCGTGATGG
>DNLG01000109.1:0-453 GCA_003488525.1 Bacteroidota bacterium
CAGCTGACGCAGACAAGTGAAGGGGGCTTTGATTTTATCGTGGTCGACCTGACCTCACTGGCTGACAGTTCGGCGATGATGCAGCTGCGCCGGCGTGATCAGCCCCTTTTCACATCGGCCGCCATCGTTGCACATTTCGGCGGACGTGTATCTCCTTCGAACACCAACGGATTTAGTGACCCACTCTCGAATGAAGCGCAGGCGCTGCTGATCAGCAAGTATTACAGCTGGGCCATCGCATCCCAGATCGCCGGCGTCATGGTCTGGTCTTTCAACGACTACCGCCTTGAGCGTCCGACCATGCTTGCCGATCACTACGACCCGTACACATGCACTTCGGGTCTGGTCGACGCCTACCGTCAGCGGCGCGTGTCGTTTGAAATGTACAAGGCGCTCATCAACGATGAGAAGCTTCCTCTGCTGCAGGCTCGTGAGAGCGGGTTCTCTACGCCG
>DNLG01000109.1:774-4242 GCA_003488525.1 Bacteroidota bacterium
GGCGGCGTCGGCCTGGTGGTGGCATCGTTCCTTTACTTCGTCCGTGTGAACTCTGACGTTGAGAACACGCTGCATATCCTGATCCCGAACGACACGCTCTACGAAACGCTGCGTTTCATTGCCTGGCATCCAGAACTTGCCACCCTTGCCTGGTCGGCCGGTGTTCTGCTTGTTCTTGGCGTTCTGAGTCTGCTACTCAGGCTTGGCGCTGCCTTCGTGCGCAGCCGTATCAGCCTGCGCGATACGTTCACCATCGTCACGTGGTCAAGTCTTCCCTTTCTGATCATGCTGCCCATTGGTATTGTCCTGTACCAAGCACTGACAGACAATGAGCTATCACTCGTTGTCCCACTTGCCGTTCTGGGAGTTTCCATCTGGGTTGTGCTGCGCATACTGCGGGCGACGAGCGTGGTTTTCGACGTGCGGCCGGCGATCGTGTATGCGATCGGCTTCGGTTTTCTGCTCAGCGCCATTGTGGGATTGATCGTATCGCTCGACTTTACGCATCACGGGTTTGCCTTCCTGTCTCACTATGTGCATCTAAGCTGACGCAGGAATGATCACGTCGGGACATTTCATGGCACCCGCTCTGCGGGAGCTGAACGAGCGGGAACGCACCATCCTGCAGGCCGTCGTCCACCTGTACATCCTTGGTGGGACGCCCGTTGGGTCACGGATGCTGTCAACATTTCTTGCTCGCACCATGCCGTTGAGTCCGGCGACCATCCGCAATACGATGGCCGATCTTGAGCTCATGGGCTACATCACTCACCCGCATACGTCGGCCGGCCGAATGCCCACCGACCTGGGGTATCGGTTTTATGTCGACTCGCTCATCACTGCTCAGCCCCCTGATCTGAAGAGTGGCCTGCAGGGTGCTGATGCTGCCGTGGCCGACCTGCTGAATGTCCCGCGCGAGAGCGTGGTGCGCGACGCCTCGCGCATCCTGGGCTCGTTGAGCAAGCATCTGGCCGTCGTGCAGATCCCCACCGTTCGCGAGGCTCGCGTTCGACGTGTCGAGATCGTTGCGTTGAGCAGCGAACGCTTCGTTGTGATCATCGACCTCGACAGTGAGCGCGTGCGCACCGTCAGCTTGGAAACTCGCTCGGCAGTGGCTCCGGATTCGGTGCAGGAGATCGCCCGGTATCTCAACGAGCGCCTCTACGGTCGACCTCTGTCGGACATCTTTGACCTGCCGGTCGAGACGCCGGCAGTGCACCTTGTCGAACCATCGCTGCTGCGGCTGTTTGTCGATCAGATCGGCGGAATCGGGAATGCCGATGAGGGGGCTACCGTTCACGTATCCGGCGCTACGAACCTAATCGCCCAGCCCGATGCCGATTCTCCGGAAAGACTGCGCAGCATTATCGAACTGATCGAGAACGAGGACGTCATCGTTCACCTGCTCGGCACGTCGAGCACTGCCGACGGGGTGAGCATCCGCATCGGCAATGAGATCCCCAATGTCGAGCTTCATGACTATTCGCTGGTCACTTCCACATATCGTGCCGGTACGGCACGCGGAACGCTTGGCGTGATCGGTCCACGTCGGATGGACTACGGCCGAATGATCAACATCGTACAGCTCATGGCCGGCGTTCTGAGCCGAACCTTCGGGCATCACACACCATAGCATTGAACTATTCGTCATCTGGCCGGTTCAATCGAATTTTAACAAGGAAACATCGATCATGACGATGCAGGAACAGGACGCAGAACACCCTGAACATCAATCAGAACATCTGACAGAAGCTGAGCAGCTTCAACGCGAACTCGACGAGTGGAAGGATCTGGCAGCACGGCGTCTTGCCGACCTGGAGAACATGCGCCGCCGAACAGCCCTGGAAAAGCAGGAGCTACACCTGCGCGCAGCAGAACATGTCATCACCAAGATGCTGCCAGTGCTGGATGACCTTCATGCCGCGGCGGAGGCAGCAGCAGCAACGCAGGATGCAGCGGCGCTCAAGACGGGCATCGATATGATCTTTGCCAAAGCGCGTCAGATCTTCGAGGAAGCCGGCGTGCGGGTTGTCGATGCCGAGCCGGGTCAGCCGTTCAACGTCGACATGCACGAGTCACTCATGCACGCCCCTTCGGAAGAACATCCCGAGGGACACATCATTCAACCGGTCATGCGTGGCTACCAGCTGAACGATCGCGTTCTGCGTCACGCCAAGGTCATCACCTCGGCAGGTCTGCCGCCACATAGCCAGACGGAAGCATAATGGCACAGCGCGACTACTACGACATTCTCGGCGTCAACCGCGGCGCATCGGCCGACGAGATCAAATCGGCCTATCGCAAGCTGGCAATGAAGTATCATCCGGATCGCAATCCGGATGATGCCGATGCTGAAACACGATTCAAAGAGGCCGCACAGGCGTATGATGTCCTGAGCGATCCGGACAAACGGGCACGCTACGACCAGTTCGGCGAAGCCGGCCTGGGCGGACAGGGCGGTGGCTCGTATAGCAATGTCAACGACATCTTCAGTGCATTCGGCGACATCTTTGGTCAGTCCATGTTCGGCGATATGTTCGGTGGCGGACGTTCGCGTGGACGTCGCTCCCGCAAGGAGCCGGGCGCCGACCTGCGGGTACGCCTGGAGCTGACGCTGGAAGAGATCGCCAGCGGCGTTGACAAGACCATCAAGATCCGACACTACAAGTCCTGCACGGGCTGCAGCGGATCCGGCGCCGGCTCTGACGCCGGTTACACCACCTGTTCGGCCTGCCAGGGCTCGGGAGAGGTTCGTCAGGTCTCGCGCAGCGTCTTCGGACAGTTCATCAACATCGCCCCCTGCGCCCAGTGCTCCGGTAGCGGCGAGATCCTGCGAGACCGCTGCACAGTCTGCGACGGTGAGGGGCGCGTCGAGGGCGAAACCTCTGTGAAAGTCACGATTCCTGCCGGAGTTCGCACAGGGAATTACCTGTCGGTCACTGGCAAGGGGCATGCAGGACGTCGAGGCGGAGAGGCCGGTGATGCGATCGTGGTCATCGAGGAGGCCGAACACGAACATTTTGTGCGACATGACGATGATGTTACCTATCCGCTCCTGATCGACATGCTGACGGCAACGCTGGGAGGTTCGGTGCATGTGCCGACGCTGACCGGAAGCGCTGAGATCGACATCGATCCGGGCACGCAGCCGGGTTCGACGCTGCGCATGAAAGGCAAGGGTATCCCGCATCTGAACAGCCGCGGCAGCGGCGATCAGCTCGTAGAAATCAACGTATCGATTCCGACCAAGCTCACCGGCGAGGAACGCAGAACGCTCGAAGCACTGCGCACGTCGAAGAACTTCCGCAGTCCGGATGAGCGCAGCGGATCGAGTCTCTTCTCAAGGTTCAAAGAGGCGCTCTCGTAGTATCGACCGTCGCCTCTGGAAAGGTTTTCCATGCGACGGTTTATCAATCTCATCCAGACGCATCTGCACGTCACGCGCAGTGAGGCACTCTTCGTGTCGGT
>DNLG01000053.1:0-3273 GCA_003488525.1 Bacteroidota bacterium
GTAATTCAGTAATTCAGTAATTCCTCCCTCACCTCTTCCATATACCACTGCGGCGTACTGGTAGCACCGGAGATGCCGACGTTTTCAGCGCCTTCGAGCCATGAGGGGTCGATCTCTTCCTTTGTTTCGACGAAGTACGTGCGCGGATTGGCCGCGTGGGCAACGTCGAAGAGGACTTTGCCGTTGGAGGAGGCGCGGCCGGCGACGAAGATGATGACGTCGTTGCGCTGAGCAAAGGCAGCGAGTTGGGATTCGCGTCCGCTGACCTGACCGCAGATGGTGTCTTTGACGTGGAATTCGGTGGCGATCTCTTCCATGGTATCCACAATGAGTTCGCTGATACGCCCCTTGAGGGCATCGCGGATCTCGAGAAACGTCGGACGGTCCATGGTGGTCTGTGAAAACAGCACGGTCTTACGGTCAAGCTGCACATTGTCCAGAGCATCCTGCACGGACTTCACCACCACGCACTCATCGCGAACAACGCCGCGCACACCCAGAACCTCGGCATGATCCTTCTTTCCAAAGATCACCACCTGATATCCCTGGTCCCAGAACTTGCGGACGCGTTCCTGCAGCTTTGTCACCACCGGACACGTGGCGTCGACGATCTCGATTCCATGCTCCCAGGCTTTGCGATATGTCTCAGGGGGCTCTCCGTGGGCGCGGATGATCACCTTGGCGCCGCTATGGGCAAGGCGCGGGAAATCGTCGACCGTGATGGTCTCGAGTCCCCTGTCGGCAAGACGTTCGATCTCTTTCGGGTTATGGATGATGTGTCCGAGCACGTACACATTCCGCTTTCCTTCTGCCGGCCGCTGTGCGAGCTGATCTTCGGCGATCTGCACGGTGCGCACGACGCCCCAGCAGAACCCGCTGAATTTATCGATGGTTACGTTCATGGTCATTCTCCTGGGCAAGCCATCAAATTCCGAGGTGCGCCGAGACGATCGAATGCGTCTTTTGGTATGCCTCTACAAGGTCAAGAATGCGCTGCACCTGCTCGTCGATCGTGCATGACGTGGTGTCGATCTCTACCGCTCCCGACGCCTTGATAAGGGGGCTTTCCTGACGGGAGCTGTCGATCTCATCGCGGCTGACGATCTGCTGCCGCACCTCGGATTCCGTGATCTGCTCGCCCCTTGCCTGCGCCTCGAGAAGGCGGCGACGAACGCGCTCGTCGACTCCGGCCACGAGGAAGACCTTGACCTCGGCATGCGGGAAGACCACCGAACCGATGTCACGTCCGTCCATGACCACTCCGCCAGCTTCACCGATCTCGCGCTGACGTTTCACAAGCGCCTTGCGAACGGATGAAAAGGCACTCACCTGGCTCACCACGGCGGTGACATCTGCCTGACGAATGGCCAGCGAAACGTCTTCTCCATTGAGAACAACCCTTTGTGCCCCATCTGTGGGCTCGAGACGAATGTCGCACTCCCCTGCCACGACACCAAGGTCATCGTCCGTCATGGGGCATCCACGGCGCAACGCCGCAAGCGATACCGCACGGTACATGGCACCGGTATCGATATACACGTAACCGAGATGCTCGGCCACGCGGCGGGCCGTTGTACTCTTTCCGGCTCCGGCCGGTCCGTCGATGGCGATGATGATGCGTTTTGCAGACATTTCGACGAATTTACTGAAACCCTGTCGGCCTTTGATGGTCAAAACAGCCGTTACCAACACTGGCGTACGAGTATTTTCAAGGAACCGACATGAACTTCACGTACCTGACCATGCAGTGGCTGGACTATCTGAACGCAGTCGTCCGGTACGTCATGCCCGGCACAGCGCGCGAGTACGTTCCGTCTGATTCGGCGCGACGCTCGGCCACTGCCGTCGCTGATTCCGTTCAGAGTTCCATTTCCACCGGCATGCAACAGATTGAAACGCTGACTGTATCTGCAAATCAGAACGCGGCGGTTGGAGTTCTCGATATGCTGCTCAGCGCATTGATCCCCATCGTCTTTGCAGCAACCGCCGGCATCCTCATCTGGAAGCGTATCGAGGCGCGCCGGGCCATCGAACTGGCGATGATCGAGAACGGTCTCGACCCACGCCGCTCGCCAGCCGAGCAGGATTCAACGCGCAAGTTCAGGGCTCTGAGGTTCGGCTTGCTCCTTGTCGGTGTGGGAACGGGTCTCTGCGTGGCACTGATCATCTGGAATACATTCCCTGCTGCAATCCCTGAGGACTACTACCCCTTCGTGGCCCTGACCAGCGTGTCGTTTTTCTCCGGACTGGCGCTGACGATCTATCACATTGTTGCCACAAGTCTAGAGAAGCGTTGACCGAGTCAGAGATCATCGATCGCATTGTAGGGGGCGACACAGAGGCCTATGCCATCCTTGTCGGCCAGCACCAGCGTCGTGCCCTGTCGCTTGCCGAGCGTATGCTGCAAGACACGGAAGAAGCACGCGATGCCGTGCAGGATGCGTTCGTCAAAGCGTATCGTTCACTGGCGAAGTTCAATCGCGACGCGAGTTTTTCGACGTGGTTCTATCGGATCGTGTACACGACGTGTCTGAACGTGCTCGAGAAACGCAAGCGCACACCGATCCATGATGAGTTCGACGACGAGCTCGGCTCGGCATGGATCGAACCGACTGTCTTCAAGTCCATGGAGGCAACAATGGTCGATGAGGCCATCGCCGATGAAATGAAGCGTATGGATCCGATGTACTCAACTGTCCTGGAACTTTTCTACGTCGACGATCGGTCCTACGAGGAGATCGTTACCATTACCGGAATGCCCCTTGGCACGGTCAAGACCCGACTCAATCGGGGTCGCAATCAATTACGCAAAGCACTTCTCAAACGGTGTCCCGACCTGGAGATCCCATCATGAGCACCCATCCCAACACATCAAATCAATCAACGGTCAGCGACGAACAACTCGAGTCCGAGCTTCTTCTTCGCACGCACATTCGTCGCAGCGTCGAAACACATGACGACCCGATCTTCACCATCGATGTCATGCGCGCCGTCATGCAGGAACGTCGCAAGCCTTCCCTACTGAGTCGCCTCTGGAAACGCACTCCGATGATCGGCATCGTGATCGGCTGCTTTACGCTCGGCTTCCTGTCCGGTCACGTTTCGGCCTCCACCACCAACGTTATCGGAATGCTGCAGTCCATCCCGTGGTCCTCGATTGCCAACAGCACAATGGCCTGGCTCGCCCTCGGCGCCGCCGCTCTCGGCGTCGGCGTATGGCAGATGGAACGATGATGACCGATGACGGATGACCGATTACGGATGACCGATGAC
>DNLG01000053.1:3566-5073 GCA_003488525.1 Bacteroidota bacterium
CTGGATCCTCGGTCTCTCGTAGCGCCATCTCAATCGAGTGTCTGAGTTCTCTATCCAGAATCGGCCGACCATGTCGCGCCACTGATTGGTCGTCCTCGATAATGAGAGATCGGCATAATAGCCGGGTCATCAGCGCAACATTCCGAAGATTGAATATCTGGAGCTTCAGATGTTGATTGCTGGCGCGCAGTTCTTGCAACTCGGCATCGAGTCCTTCAATCTGCATCTTTAGTTTGACCTTTATCGCCTCAACGACGGCACCAGAAACCGACTGGCCATTGAGCTTCGCAAGCTGGCGAGCACTCGAGACCTCTTCGTCAGTCATTGCTACCTGGACCCTATGCCGCTTTCTGCTCTCGAGCTCCTTTGTGGGACGTCCTGGCTTTCGAGTAGCTTCACGACTATCGCTCATGTAGTATTCCTCCGAATCTGACCGCTACAACCGGCTTAATTGTATTGACACCGGGCTACGACAATTAGACCCATAGGTCTAATCTAATATCAAATCATGTACTTGTACAAGCCGCATCCGCGTTGAAGTGCATGGCTACAGGCCTTTAATATCAGTCTGTTACACGCCATTCTTGATGGTTTTTTGAACAGTTTTTGCACCTACCGAATTACAGGCGTCCCGAACGCTATCCGATACTCTAAACAGTTCGGGCAGTGCAACTCCATAGCACCTCGACAGCCGAACGAGAACGTCCAGCGAAGGATTTTCCTTCCCGAGCTCCAACCTCGATATGTAGTCGGAGCTAAGACTCGTATGTATCGCCAGTTGCTCCTGAGTCCATCCTGCCGCTTTTCGGTGACGCCGAACATTGGATCCAAGGACCTGACTTTCCGTCTTCATTCTTGATTACTACCGTTATTTTTTGTGGTCTTTTGACATCTATGACAGCTTTTGTCGCGCATAATTAGCATGATTCTGGGGGACTTTTTAGGAGATTTTTTCTCCATCGATATAGCACCATCCGCAACACTAGTTGAGAAGCCAGGATTCCGACTTTCGCGCTATTGACACTCGTCACTTGTCACTCGTCACTAGTCAGTCCGTACCTCCGTAACTTCCACCCATGTCTTTGCTCTCGGTTCGCAATCTCTCGCACACATACCCGAACGGGTATCAGGCCCTGCACGACATATCGTTTGATGTTCAAGCGGGCGAGTTTCTGGTCATCATCGGCCTGTCGGGGTCGGGCAAGAGCACGCTGCTGCGGTGCCTGAACCGGCTGATCGAGCCTACGCAGGGCACGATCCTGATGAATGGGACGGACGTGACGCACGTCTCCGACGCTGCACTTCGGTCACATCGCGCCGGCATCGGGATGATCTTTCAGCATTTCAATCTGATCCCCCGCCACTCGGTGGTCAACAACGTGCTGTACGGTTCATTGGGATCAACCCCGACAATGGCTTCGATCCTTGGTCGGTTCACGGCAGAGCAGCGTCAGAAAGCCCTGCAGGCGCTCGACGTGGTCGGCATACGGGAAAAGGCGGATGTGCG
>DNLG01000053.1:5369-6513 GCA_003488525.1 Bacteroidota bacterium
GGCACGACGGTCATCTGCAATCTGCACTTCCTGTCGCTGGTGCGACGCTATGCAACACGTGTGATCGCTCTCAAGGGCGGTCGCATGGTCTTCAACGGTCAGCCCGACGAGATTACCGATACATGGTTCAAGACGATCTACGGCGAAGAAGCCATGGAGGTGGAGATCCGATGAAGTCCTTCTTTGCCTTCGTGCTGGACGCGCTGCTCGGCACCGCGGTGGCGGCAATGCTCCAACTTATTATCCTGCCTGAACTCACCGGGTGGACCATGCCGCCCCTTAGCATCGTCCCGACTACCCTATTGTGGGTTGCCATCGGTCTGTGGCGCAACGCCTCCATCGGGCTGCTCTTTGTGAGTGACAAAAATGAGCGCCCCCTTCCGAGCAGCGTGCGCGCTCATATGGGCTGGATCGCGTTTTGCACCAGCATCGTTGCCGGATGGATCGTGACCGATGTTTCACCGATCGAGTTCTTCTCAAGCGAGGGATTGAAAGGGGCTGGCCGGATCTTCGGCGCTCTGTTCACGCCGGAATTCGATGTGGTCGGACCCGCCCTGGATGCAATGGTCGTAACGGTCTTTACGGCCCTGATGGCAACGATCGTTGCCGTTCCGATGAGCTTCCTGCTGAGCTTCGCCGCTGCCCGCAATGTGATGAACGGCGGAACCCACGAGCGTGTGATCTACATCCTGCTTCGTGCGCTGCTGAACATCATGCGCTCGATGGAGCCGATCATCTGGGCCATCATCTTCTCGGTATGGGTCGGCATCGGTCCCTTTGCCGGCATGCTCGCGCTGGTCGTCCATACCGTTGCCTCACTGACGAAACAGTACAGCGAACAGATCGAAGATGTGAACCACGGCCCACTTGAGGCTATCTCCGCCACGGGCGCTAAACGCTTGCAAGTACTCTGGTTTGCCATTGTCCCGCAGTGCGTCATCCCCTTCCTCTCCTTCACTATCTACCGCTGGGATATCAACGTCCGCATGGCCACCATCATCGGCTTTGTTGGAGGGGGCGGCATCGGCACGCTGCTCACCCAGTACCAGGGCCTGGCAAAGTACAATGAGGTCGGAACGCTGGTCATCCTCATCACCCTGGTGGTCTGGATCCTTGATGTTGTCAGCGCAAGGGTGCGCGAAGC
>DNLG01000053.1:6756-11961 GCA_003488525.1 Bacteroidota bacterium
CCACACCCCACACCCCAAACCTCAAACCCCACACCTCAAACCTGCATGTTCCGCCTCCGCACATTCGACCTTGTCATGCTGGTGATCAGTCTGGTGATCGGTATGGGCATCTTCCGTGCGCCGGCCAGTGTGGCGGCGAGTTCGGGTTCGGAGACGATGTTTTATCTGGCGTGGCTTGCCGGCGGGGTGATCGCCGTGTGCGGAGGCCTGACGTTTGCCGAGATCGGACGTCGGCTGCCGGTGACCGGTGCCTACTACCGCGTGTTTGCCAGAGCCTACCATCCGCTTCTGGCCTTTGGCGTGAACAGTATCATCGTCGTATCGAATGCGGCATCGGCCGCAGGCGTGGCCATCATCGGAGCCGAGTATGTGACGCGCGTTCTTCCGGCATTGCCGGTGCTGCCTCTGGCATGCGTCTTTATCGTGCTGCTCTACCTGGTCAACCTGGCCGGACTGCGCACCAGCGTCACGATGCAGAACGTACTGATCGGCATCAAGCTGGCACTGCTGGCGTGCATCATCGCTGCCCCGTTCCTGGCAAGCCCCCTGGGTGCCGCATCCTCACCAGCCGCCGTAACGGCCGGGGTCGACCCGCTGGCGGCCTTCGGCAGTGCTCTTATTGCGGTTGCCTTTACCTATGGTGGCTACCAGTCAACGATCAACTTCGGCGGTGACGCTTCTTCAGACGGCAGACAGGTCTCGCGTGCGATCATCATCGGCGTGATCATGATCACGGCACTGTATCTGGCAGCAACATGGGCCTATGTGCAGGTGTTGGGATTTGAAACACTCGGCAGCTCCTCGGCGATCGCCTCCATGGTCATGGAACGTCTGACTGGTCCGGTGGGTACTTCGCTGGTTTCGGTGGCCCTGACGATCTCCGTCTTCGGATACATTAACGTAGCCATGCTAACCAATCCGCGAGTGATCACCGCCATGGCAGAGGACGGCGTGCTCCCGAAGCGCCTGGCCTCATCACAGATGGCAACCCGGGGCGTCAATGGCATGACGCTGACGCTGTTCACCGCGCTGAGCATCGTGTGCGTTGTCTTCGGTGAATCATTCGAGAAGATCCTCAACTACACCATCTTCCTCGACTGTATCGGGATGGCCACAGCGGCCGGCGCGTTGTTTCTTCTGCGTGACGCATCGCCCCTTTCCCTATCAAGTCGCGTGCTTGCCATCGTGTTCATCGCATCATACGTGTTCATCGCCGGGAGTATCTTCCGTGACGATCCGGCTGCGGGGCTCTACGGCATTGGACTGCTTGCACTGATGATCGGCGGGTATTGGACCGTTCGCACATTTTCCAGGTCTACATGAACACCAACTGGTTGATACTCATGCTCGTCGTTGTGTGGTTGCTTCCGTCAGCTGCACAGAAGCGCGCTTACATCCCGGCCTATATCCGCGATACCACAACTGTGGAGGGTCGGCAGTTTACCTGGTCGAAGACCGCCCAGAGTGCCAACTTTCTGATGATATGGGGCGACTCGGTCGGTACGGACCCATCGACCTTTCCGGAGGCCGACCTGCGGTTTGATCCCAAGCAGGTGCTCGATACGATGGAGTATGTCTATGCCCGATGCAAAGAGATGGGCATGATCAACAGCTCCCCCGACTCAAAGGCCAACGTGTACAAATACGTGATCGTGATGTACAACACCTATGGCGCAAAGGGGCCACAGGGATGGGCCAACGGATGGGCCGTGGATGACTCGATTGGTGCGTTCTGGGTTCACCCCGGTGCGACACGCGACGGCGGAGTGATCGCGCATGAGTTTACACATTCGCTGCAGGCGATGTTTCACATCGACAATCAAAATCCTGCCCGCGGAACCATGGCCATCTATGAGAACGATGGCCTGTTCTACGAGACCCACGCCAATTTCGTGCGCAACGCGATCTATCCTCAGGCCGTCACGTCGGACATTGACGCACATCATTACCTGATGCTTGAGCCCGACTGGAAGTTCAACTACGAGGGCTATCACTTCCTGCTCTACGTGCACTCAACACTCGGTCTGGACATGGTCAGCCGCCTATGGACGGAGTGGCGTCCGCTGGAATACCCGCTGCACACGCTCAAACGCCTCAATAACATGTCGCAGTCGGACTTCAATGATTACATGTTCGATTATGCGCGGCGGGCTGCCACGTGGGACTATCCGAAGAACGACTGGGGACGGTATCTGCGCGAGTCCCGGCGCGTGCGCATGAGCGCCGACTGGGGTCGCATATGGGCACAGCGCACCTTCGACGTCCTGCGCCCGATCGATACGGCCTCGCGTCGATTCTACTCAGCCCCCTACAATGCCCCACAGGACTACGGCTATAACGTCGTGCCGCTCTATCCGGATGATCCGTCACAACCCGTGGTGGTGGATTTCGTCGGACACACGGAGGTGAATGATCATGCCGGTTGGAGATATGGCTTCGTGACCGAGAAAGCCGACGGCAGCGTGAGTCGCCGAGGCGAGGTGTACCGCGATGAGCGCCGGCGCATCTCCATGACGATGACCCCGGATGAAAAAAGGATCTACCTTGTTGTGCTCGGCGCACCGGTCGATAGCATGCATGCCGACCCGGAAGTACACAACACCTGGAACGGCAACCCCAAGCGCTTCCACTACCCGTATGAAGTGCGTCTGACAAATGCCATGCCCGAGGGCTTTCAGAGTCCGGACCTGATCCGTCCGCAACTACGCACGATGCCCGGCAAGCCCCATTCCAATGGAGGGGGCTGGGTGGATGACCGCGCCAGGGTGGATGCCTCCGTCTACGTTGGTCCTCGTGCGATGGTTCTGGGTGCATCGACGCTGACCGGTTCGGCACGGATCGATGGCTGCGCTTTCGTGGAGAATGCCACCATAGGCGGCTTTGCCCAGGTGCTGGATAACGCCGTAGTGCGCGGAGGCGTGATGCGCGACTCGGCCATCGTACGCGACCAGTGTCTGGCAGAGAACAACACCCTCTCGGGCGGAGCGCTACTCGGCGGATGCTCGATCGTTCAGAACTACAAGCTTGGTGGCCGTGTGATCATTGACGGAGACCTGGTGGTGTATAACGACCAGGGCGAATGCAATACCGGCGAGTATCATGTGCTGACGCAGTACTACCGCAACGAGTTGCTTCCCTGCGCAGAGCGCGATGCCAGTCACCCGGAGAACATCTCCGTTAACCGCCCGATCCGATTCGACCTTGTGAGCGTGAGTGGAAACGACCAGGCCGGCGAGAATCTCGATGTGTTCCCTAACCCCGTTACTGAAGACGAGATCAACGTCCGTCTTCCATCGACGCTTCCGCCGGACGTCAGCATCGAGATCGTGGACGTGCTCGGACGCAGTCTGATCCGCAGCGGCACCGACAAGCCCCTTTCCGGAAGCCTCTCCGTGAACGTCCGCACGCTGCCCCGAGGGTGGTTTTCCGTGCGCCTGATGTCACGTTCAGGGTCTGTTTTTGCACACAGGTCGTTGTTGAAACAATAGGCGACAAACTGCGTCGAACGGGCGTGTAAATTCGTCGCCATGGCACGCATACAACAGACAATTCAGACGTCGAAGTCGGCCCTCGAAATGCGCCTTCTTATCGACACCAAGGTTCTTACACGTCCCGAACTTGCGATGCTCATCTCCGAGCACCACTGGGAAGAAAACGTCCTGCACGCAAGCGGCAAGCTGGGCAACGGCACGATCACCGTCGCAGATCAGCTCGTTACGGTGGATATCGAGCTGTCATTGTTCGGCTCCGCCGCCAAGGGAGCGATCGAGCAGACCCTCAAAGAGAAGATCAAGATGTTGGATAAGTGACCAGTGACGAGTGACCAGTNNTGCTCATCTCCGAGCACCACTGGGAAGAAAACGTCCTGCACGCAAGCGGCAAGCTGGGCAACGGCACGATCACCGTCGCAGATCAGCTCGTTACGGTGGATACCGAGCTGTCATTGTTCGGCTCCGCCGCCAAGGGAGCGATCGAGCAGACCCTCAAAGAGAAGATCAAGATGTTGGATAAGTGACGAGTGACCAGTGACGAAATCAAGATCTTAAAACCTCACACCTCACACCCAAAACCTCACACCTCAAACCTCACACCTCAAACCTGAATGTCCTTCGTCCACCTGCACAACCACACCCATTATTCGCTGCTGGATGCCGCGGCCAGTCCGCAGACGCTGATCGACGCGGCCAAGGCTGACGGTCAGACGGCTCTGGCCATCACCGACCACGGGGTGATGTTCGGGTGTTTTGAGTTCTACAAGAAGGCGAAGAAGGCCGGGATCAAGCCGATCCTCGGCTGTGAGGTATACCTGGCGGTGAAGCGCCATACGGACCGCGAGAAAGTCGTCGATGCCGGCAAGAAGCGGAATTACTACCACCTGGTGCTGCTGGCAAAGAACGAGACCGGGTATCGGAATCTCATCAAGCTGACGACGATCGGTCACACGGATGGCTTTTACTACAAGCCCCGTATCGACATGGACCTGCTGCGTCAGTACCACGAGGGGCTCATTGCAACGTCGGCCTGCCTGGCCGGCCCGATCAATGCCCCGATGCTGGCCGGTGACGAAGCAACGGCGCGTAACAATGCGATCGCACTGAAGGAGATCTTCGGCGACGACTTCTATATCGAGCTGCAGGATCACGGACTGCCTGAAGACAAGCACGTGATGGAGTTTGCGCCGCGTCTTGCGCGTGAGCTCGGAATCAAGCTGGTTGTCTCCAACGATGCGCACTATGTGAGCAAGGACCATGCCGTGGCGCACAACGTGCTGCTGCACATCTCGAAGGACACGTCCTTTGACCGATCGCAGTTCGACATCAAAACGAACCTGCGCTACCGTGTGCCGGAGATGTACCTCAAAACGCAGCAGCAGATGAAGGAGCTGTTCAAGGACTTCCCGGAAGCGATCGACACCACGCAGGAGATCGCCGATAAGGTGGACGTGACGATCCCGACCGCGCTGCAGATGCCGCAGTTCCCTATCCCGGCCGATAGTGACGCGACAACCCTGGAGGACTACCTCGAAGAGTTGACAATGAGGGGGCTGGAGGAGCGCTACACGGTTCTGACCAGCGAGATCCTCGACCGCATCTCCTTCGAGCTGAATGTCATCAAGCGCATGGGCTATGCGGGGTACTTCCTGATCGTAGCCGACTTCATCCGCGCGGCCCGCGACATGGGCGTGCGCGTTGGGCCGGGTCGGGG
>DNLG01000053.1:12175-12927 GCA_003488525.1 Bacteroidota bacterium
GATCTGCTGTTTGAGCGCTTTCTGAATCCAGACCGCGTGTCGATGCCCGATATTGACGTCGACTTCTCTGACGATAAACGCAACCGCGTCATCGACTACGTCAAGCAGAAGTACGGCGCCGACTCTGTGGCCCAGATCATCACCTTCGGTACGCTGTCATCACGGGCCGTGCTGAAGGACGTTGGACGTGTGCTGGGAATCGACCTGGCAACGATCAACTCGATCACCGATAAGATCCCTGTCGTTCTCGGACGCGTCCATTCGATCGCCGAAGCCATCGAGCTACCCGAGCTGCGCTGGATCAAAACAACCGACGATCAGCGCATAAAGGACCTGATCGAGTATGCGCAGGTGCTTGAGGGCTTTGCCCGCAACTCCTCCCTGCACGCGGCCGGTGTGGTCATCGCGCCGGGTCCGATCAGCGACTTCGTACCGGTCTACAAAACGCCTACCACCGAGCCGGCCACGCAGTACAACATGAAGGACCTCGAAGAAGCCGGGCTTCTGAAGATGGACTTTCTGGGTCTGCGCACCCTGAGTATCATCGACTCGACGCTCGAGCAGGTCAAGCGCAATCACGGGGTCGACCTCGACATGGACGAGATCGACTTCAGCGATCCGGCCACGTACGAGCTCTTCTGCAAGGGGCATACGCAGGCCATCTTCCAGTTCGAATCCGACCCGATGCAGAAGGCCCTGCGCGATCTGCGTCCGAGCACGCTCGAAGACCTGATCGCCATGAACGCCCTCTA
>DNLG01000138.1:0-1333 GCA_003488525.1 Bacteroidota bacterium
CGTTCTTCCCGATGCACGTTCTTGGACTTGGCGGACATATGCGCCGTATCTATGATCCTAACGTGTACGACTTCCTCAAGGGACTCTCGGACGTCAATGAAGTGATCACCATCGGAGCCATCGGGCTCGGATTCGCACAGTTGATCCTTGTCTTCAATGTTCTGTATTCGCTCAAGAACGGCAAGCGTGCACCGCGCAATCCATGGCGTGCCAACACGCTTGAGTGGGCGGCGCCTGAGCACCCTGGTCACGGAAATTTCGATCGCGACATCACGGTCTACCGGGGTCCTTACGAATACAGTGTTGAAGGCCGTAAGAGTGACTACTGGCCCCAGTGGGAGCCGGGTTCTTCAAAGACGGTCAACCACCACACGGTTGCCGTCGAAGATGATTCACGTTCATTTGGCAGTCACTAAGCTACCGTACGGCGACGACCCAACGGCATGACGCCTCAAGAGACATCTTCTGACCGTTCGAGCCGCGCGATCAATCGCGTTGCGCTGGTGCTGTGTGTGCTCACTTTCGGGCTCATCGTTTGGGGTGGGCACGTCAATACCACACGCAGTGGCATGGCGTTCCCCGATTGGCCTACGTCTAATCTCGCGCCGATGGTCACCTATGCCCCCTCGGAGTGGCTGTGGGCAAAGGATCGCTTCTGGGAGCATGGCCATCGGTTGTTTGCAACGGTCGTGGGACTGGTCACAACGCTCCTGTTGGTGCTGGCTTATCGGTCAACGCCGGTAGGGCAGCGTCCGAACAGGGCCATTGCGGGCCTGATCGCGGTTGTCTTTCTGACCATCGCCTCTGCCGTGTTGGGCGTCAACAGCATGCCGATGAGTTTCATGGAAACGTTCATGGTTGTGCTCGGCCTTCTGACGATCACATTCGTGGCAAAGGCCATCCGTGTTAGCGGCCAGCACCGCATTATGTGGCTTGCCATGGCCGCTTTCACAGCCGTGTGTCTCCAGGGCTCATTTGGCGGCTACACGGTCAGACATAACCTGCCTGATTGGACATCGACCTCGCATGGTGTGCTTGCACAGCTTTTTCTGATGATCGTTATCGCTATCACATTGCAGTCTTCGGCTGCGTGGCGTCGTCTGCGCTCTCAGGGAACGGTCCGCTCAGGCACGGCATCGCTTGTTGCTACGACCTGGGCTCTGACGTTTGTGCAGTTCGTACTTGGAGCTCTTACTCGCCACACCGACTCGTGGGGCGTGAGCGTCAGTTTTCCTCATTGGAGCGAAGCCGGCTTCTTTCCGTCGGCCGATCTACTGCAGTATCCTCAGGTTGTGATTCACTTTGTGCATCGGTCGCTGGCCTATGTTGTCGC
>DNLG01000138.1:1546-2191 GCA_003488525.1 Bacteroidota bacterium
CATCACTCCTGGCCCTGTGTCTTGTCGGAGTCCAGATCGCCCTTGGTGCCGGAATTCTCTGGACTGCCCGTGGCGAACTCGTCACCACGCTGCACGTAATGGTCGGTGTGGTGATCCTCGTTACCAATGCGATTACATTTCTCAGCGTGAAGGCGAGCCCCCTTACCCTTGATGTAACTGAGCCAGCGCATGGGCTGGCCCACGAGGGGGGAAGATGAGTGTGTCGTCGCAGAATACCGAGGCGGCGATCAATGCCTCCGAGGCAGAGCGCGCGCCATCTCGCGTATCGATGTATTACGAGCTTACCAAGCCCGGAATCAGCAAGATGGTGATGATGACCACCCTTGCGGGGTATCATCTTGCATTGCCGTCCACGACATCGCTATTCTCAACGACGCAGGCGGTGCATCTGGCCGCCACGATGTTTGGCACACTGCTTATCAGCAGCGGCAGCTGCGTTGTCAACCATATTCTCGAACGCGACGTTGACGCGCGCATGAAGCGCACGGCAAAGCGCCCCATCCCATCTGGGGCGATCTCCATGCGCAGCGCGTCCATTTTTGCTGCAGTTCTGTCACTCGGTGGAGCCGCCCTGCTGTTGACCGTTAATGCGTTGACATTCTGGCTTGCTATTGCAACCTGGCT
>DNLG01000138.1:2406-15386 GCA_003488525.1 Bacteroidota bacterium
CCCGGGGCTCTGCCGTTTATGGGCGGGTGGACTGCGGTTACTGGTTCTGCCGACGCCATGGCATGGGTGCTGTTTGCCATTCTGTTTTTCTGGCAGTTGCCACATTTCTATGCGCTCTCGTGGATGTACCGTGCAGACTACCGCGATGGTGGTATGGTTCTTCGCGCAATCGCAGATGAATCGGGCAAGACCCTTGCCGTGCAGATGACACTCACCAGCGTTCTGCTTCTGGTGTCCGCCGTTCTACCCACGGTGATCGGTGCCACGGGTATGGTGTATCTCGTGGGAGTGTCAGGGCTGGGGCTTTGGCTGATACTGCAGAGTGTTGTGTTCTATCGCAACCCGGATGCGGCAACGGCGCGGAAGGTTCTGCTCACGTCGTACGCGGTTCTTATGGGAATCGTCGTGCTCATGTTTCTCGACAAACAATGATCAATCATAACAGGTGGTAGCATGTCTGCAGCACTGAATCTCAATCACGAGCCGGTCACCAAGATCGCCAATGGCAAGCTTGCCATGTGGGCGTTTCTTGCCTCGGAGCTCATGTTCTTCACGGGGTTCTTCGGAACCTTCATCGTGCTTCGCAACACGAATTACCAGGCCTTCTTTGAGGCGTCGCATCACTTGAGCTGGCCCCTGGCACTTCTCAATACATTCATTCTGATCGGCAGCTCGTTGACGATGGCGTTGGCCATTTACAACCTCGAGCGCAAGAACAACGGAATGTTCCAGACCTATTTGGGCCTTACTATTCTTGGCGCCTTTGGCTTCCTTATCGTCAAGTATTTCGAGTACGGGGCGAAGTGGCAGGATGGTTTGTTCCCCGGGCAGGAGAATCACACGCTGTTCTACTCCTTCTATTTCATCATGACCGGCTTCCACGCTCTGCACGTGATCGCGGGTATGATCCCGATGGGCTTTATGCTCATGAAGTCATTTACAAAGAATGGGTATCCGCATCCTGTCAAGGTTGAGACGCTTGGTCTTTACTGGCACTTCGTCGACCTGATGTGGATCTTCATCTTCCCAGCCTTGTATCTCATCTTCCCCTAATCCTCACACGACATTTCACGACCGAAATCAGGAGCACGACAATGGGTCACGATCACGGTAACGTTATCCCTGCCTACATGAAGGTGTTTTTCACGCTTTGCGCCATGACGCTGCTGACGGTAGCTGCCGCCAAGCTGGTGCACTTTCCGGATGTCGGGTTCATCCACGGATATGTGCTCAACATCACGGTCGGTCTTGCTATTGCCGTCTTTAAGGTCATCTGTGTGATGTACATTTTCATGCACCTGAAGTTCGACAACCCGTATCTACGCTTCTTCGTGTACGTGCCGGTGTTTCTGTTCTTTGTGTTGACCTTCGGCTTGAACCTTGAGTTCGGTGCGGCCCCTTCGAATGATCATGTCACGCGGACGGTACACCAGCAGTTGTATCCTGGCGATCACAAGGCAGGTCACTAAGAAATTTTGCGAATCGACATGCGACTGTCAGGTATCATCGGGGTGCTGTCACTGCTCATCGCGCTAGCTGCGTGCCAGCCTAGCGACGGCAATGTAGTACGCACAAAAACTCCGTGGGACACGCTTCCGGTTTTGCGTGGCGTTTCTTCGTTCAGCGGTGTGGACCAGGACAGCGCCACATTCAGTGCTGAGGCAATGCGTGGGCGTGCGTGGATCGCATCGTTCTTCTTCACGAGATGCCAAACGGTCTGTCCGGCGTTGAACAACGTTCTTGCAGGTATCAACCGCGAATTTGCCTCGAAGGTATCTTTTGTCTCGTTGACCTCCGATCCTGAAAACGATGTGCCCAGTGTGCTGCGCGAGTATGCGCGCCAGTATGGTGCCGAAAGGACCACGTGGGCCTTTGTTACGATGCCCCTGGATTCCATGATCGCCGTGTCAGGTAATGACCTTGGTCTTGTTTCTCCATCAGAGCCGGATCTGCATTCAACGCGGTTTGTACTTATCGACACCGCAATGCAGGTCAGGGGCTACTACGACAGTGCAGATCCTGCCGATGTCGCAAAGCTTCGGAACATTCTCAAGGCTCTTCCATGAACCTCGACCAGCTTCCGGCACTCAATGCCACGCTGAATGGGCTCTCGACCGTACTCTTGCTTGTAGGGTATCGCCTTATCCGTCAACGACGCGTTGAGCAGCATCGCATGGTGATGATCGCCGCCTTCGTTGTATCGGTTGTCTTTCTCGGATGCTATCTCTTACACAAGTGGCATCTCTATTCGACCACCGGATCCTACAACACGGTTTTTCCCGGCGAAGGCATGTGGAGAGCTGTTTATCTGACGATTCTGATCACGCACGTTGCGCTCGCTGCGACTGTGCCGGTTCTGGCGATCATAACGATCCGCAGGGGGCTTGCCATGTCCGTTGAGACGCATCGTCGTATTGCGAAGATCACGTTGCCTATCTGGCTCTATGTGTCGGTAACGGGCGTGATCGTCTACTTCATGTTGTACCAGTGGTTCAGGCCGGTTTCATGAAAAAGTTGTTCATGGTTCTGCTCGTCGTTCTTGCAGCCGGATCGCAGGCAATGGCCTGTCCTGCATGTAAAGACAGCTTTACCAAGCACGGAAGCAATGCATCGGTAGGGGATGCCTACTCACTATCGGTTATCGTGATGCTCAGCGTACCGATAACCATCTTGACCGTTGGCATCGTGATCATTGCACGACGACTTCGACAGCATCCAAATTCCGCCGCCTGATTCATGTGGACAATCATGCGGCATAGGTTCACGCGGAACGGTATATTTGCACGACAATTACTGCTGAGGGAAGCGAATGTTTTCACGCAAGTTTGACATGGGGGTCAAGGTCGGTGGCGCCGTCGCAGGCGGCGTCGTCGGTGTTCTTTTCCTCCTGGGCTACTTCGGGTTTCGAAACGATTTTGCCGATGTTGGCTATCGTCCCGAGCAGCCGGTGCCATTCTCCCACAAGCTTCACGCCGGGCAGCTGCAGATCCACTGTCAGTACTGTCATGCAGGCGTAGAGAAGTCCGCGCACTCTCCGGTGCCGACGACGCAGACCTGTATGAACTGCCATACGGCGGTAAAGGCAGAGTCTCCGAAGCTCCAGCTTGTGCGTGATTCGTACGAATCGGGCAACCCGATCTCGTGGGTGCGCATTCATAAGGTGCCTGACTATGCGCACTTTAATCACAGCCGCCATATCCGTGCTCAGATCGACTGCAAATCTTGTCACGGCCCAATTGAGGAGATGGGAGTTGTCTCGCAGAACAAGCCCCTTAGCATGGGCTGGTGTCTCGACTGTCACCGCAACCCGGAGAAGAACATCGTCGGTGCGCGTCCGATTTCGGGTGTTTTCACCGGCAAGATGCACGACATGAAGAACCTGTTAGACAGCACGTACATCTTCACGCCGATCAAGGCGCAAGTAGCTGACAAGGCCTCGCTCAAGCCGCTTACGGTTCCACAGTATGGTGGATATGATGTGCAGGTACCGCCAGTAGAAGTTGCTGGAATTCCTCACCCCAAGGTTGCCGGTGTCGGCCCAGAGAACTGCTCGTCGTGTCATTATTGATCGACGGCTTCACCCTCAACGATTGAAACATCCCTTCAAGGTTTGCATATGTCCGACCGTTCACTCCATGCATCAACCAATCCAATGTGGAAGAGCATAGACGAGCTCGCCGAAGGTCGTGGTGAGACTGCTGAGTTTGCACCCGGTACAACGACATCGGCCCTTGCCGATTCGGGTGTCAGCCGTCGGAGCTTCATGGCTCTGGTGTCCGCCTCGATGGCGCTTACAGCCGCTGCGTGTCGTCGACCTGAGCAGAAGCTGGTCCCATCGGTGAAGTCGCTCCAGAATGCCACACCGGGGTTGCCGATCTATTATGCGTCGGTGTATTCACATCGCAACGTTGCCTACGGTGCGGTGGTAAAGACACGCGAGGGACGTCCCATCAAGGTCACGGGCAATGCTTCGCATCCTGGACTTGTGCGTGGTGCGGCAAACGCCGAAATGCAGGCCTCTCTGCTGTCGCTGTACGATCCGGATCGCATCCGCCGTCCGAAGGTGGGCGGACAGCAAACGTCCTTTGATGCAGCTGCTTCCAAAATGGCTGGTGCTATCAGCGAGGCCATCGCCGCCGGCAAGAAGGTTGCACTCTTTACCGATGAGCACTGCTCACCGACCTACACGCAGCTTCTGAATGAGTTTGTTGCTGCAGTTCCGAATGCCGTTGTTGTGACGCTTCCGGCGATCATCAATGATGGTGCTGCTATTGCCAGTAAGGCTGTTTTCGGACGTGATGCACAGATCGTTCCGGATCTTTCGCAAGCATCGGTGATCGTAAGTGTGGATGCGGATTTTCTCGGTGCCGACACACTGGCACTGTATCACGCGACGCGTTTTGCTGGCAAGCGGACTCCGTCCAAGGCCAATGCCGAAATGTCGCATCTGACGGTTGTCGAGTCTCAGTACTCCACCACCGGCATGAATGCCGATGTTCGTGTACGGACCGCCCCTTCACAGATTGAAGGATTTCTGCAGGACCTGCATTCTGCAGTGGTCGGAGGCGCGACGTCATCGAACGCTGCCGTGAGTGCAGCCGCCAAGCGGCTCATGAATGCGGCTGCGGGCACGGGTGTCGTCCTTGCCGGAGCTCATCTATCGGCCCACGCCCATGGCCTTGCTATTGCCATCAACAGTGCTCTTGGCAGTGTCGGAGCCGGCAAGATCATCGATGCATCCCGCACGCTGCCGAACTCCGGTGAGAAGGGGGCTGCCATTGCCGACATCACCTCGCAGATGGAGTCGGGCGCCATCCACGCGGCTATCTTCCTGGATGTTAACCCGGAGTACTCCGCATCACGCGCTTTCAAGAATGCGATCCTGAAGAAGGTTGCCTTCCGTGGGACCATCAACCTGTATGATGACGAAACGTCTCAAATTTCCGACGCTTCGATTCCTGCCGCCCATTGGCTTGAGTCGTGGGGCACGGCTGTCAGTCCTGATGGATACGTAAGTATTCAGCAGCCGGTGATCGCGCCACTGTGTGACGGTATACCTTCGCTGCAGGACACACTCATGGTCATCGGCAAGAAGGTTAACGCGGCGTTCCTCGGTTCAACCGCCAGTTATGCCGACTACGTCAAAGGGGCTATGATGGCCGCCTATCCTGCTATGAGCTGGGTCGATACACTCCAAGTTGGAGTTGTGGCCGGCACCGGACGTAGCGCATCGGATGCGCCAATGAATGCAGGCGCGATATCGGGGCTGGCAAAAGCATCGGTGGGTTCGGGTACGGTGCTGCTGACGGTGCCATCGAACGCTCTGTATGACGGACGCCTTGCAAACAACGGATGGCTCCAGGAGCTTCCAGACCCTGTGACCAAGGTTACATGGGACAACGTTGCGCTGATCAGTCCAGCCATGGCTGTCAAGCTTGGACTTGCCTCGAGCACGGAAGACCTCAAAGCCCTGTCAAAAGCAAATGAAAATGTGGTAGCGATCACCACAAAAGAGGGAAGCGTTGAGCTTCCGGTGCTGGTGCAACCCGGCATGGCCGACGATACGATCGTGACCCAGCTTGGATATGGACGCACCGCAGGGGGCTCAATCGGAACGGGCATTGGCGCAAATGCCTTTGTGGCCGGCATGTGTGGTTATCACGCCGTCGAAAGCGTGACGGTCACTGGTGCACGCCACCGAATTGCAACAACGCAGAATCATCATACGCTTGGTGAGACTCCGGGCGATACGCCAAACGAGCGTAATGTTGCGCAGACACTCAAGCTGAGCGACCTTGCTACGGTGACCTCGCTCGAGCCTGACTATATCAAGGATGAGTCTGGCAAGCCCCTTTCCATCGTAGGAGAATACCAGTACAAGGGACATCGCTGGGGCATGGTCATAGACATGAGCGCCTGTACCGGCTGCTCGTCATGTGTCATTGCCTGCCAGAGCGAGAACAACATTTCGGTTGTAGGCAAGGATCAGGTGCTCCTTGGACGTGAAATGCACTGGATCCGGCTGGACCGCTACTACTCCGGCTCGCTTCAGGACCCATCGTCGACCGTGATCGAGCCGATGCTGTGTCAGCACTGCGAAAACGCTCCGTGCGAAAATGTCTGTCCGGTTGCGGCCACGACACACTCGCCGGAGGGTCTCAACGAGATGACCTACAACCGCTGTGTAGGAACGCGCTATTGCCTGAACAACTGCCCGTACAAGGTGCGCCGATTCAACTTCCTCAACTACAAGGATGAGCGTCAGCCGCTCGACCTTGTGTTCAACCCGGAAGTATCGGGTCGTATGCGTGGTATCATGGAAAAGTGCACCTTCTGCGTGCAGCGTCTGCATGAAGCCAAGTGGCACGCCCGTGACGAGGGCCGCGCCCGCGTCAAGGATGGAGAGGCCATCACAGCATGTCAGGAAGCATGTCCGGCGGGTGCTATCATCTTTGGTGACGCCAACGATGCTGCCAGCCGAGTCTCCGTGGCACGCAAGAGCGAGCGCAGCTTCCATGTTCTTGCCGAGATCAACACGCGTCCGTCGGTGACCTACCTCGCGAAGGTCATCAACGACAGGGCGTAACTCCGTATCTGCATTTGATTAACAAAACGATTCACTGACGGGAACCAATCATGACGGTGGTCCAGGAACAAGAGAGATTGCAGGCCATGGCGCACGGCGAAGAGCCGGTGCGCGAAGACCTCGTCCTCGGTAATCCAACGATGCGTGACGTCACGGCACGCATCGCCAGCATCGTGGAGTCGAAGATCACGATGAAGTACCTCGCCACGCTCAGCGTTACCGGAGCTATGGCCGCTTGGGGGCTCTTCGCGTTGTATTACACGATCACGACCGGTATCGGCGTGTGGGGTCTGAACAACCCGATCGGTTGGGGATGGGATATCACCAACTTCGTGTTCTGGATCGGTATCGGCCACGCCGGTACGCTGATCTCGGCCATTCTGTTCCTCTTCCGTCAGAAGTGGCGCACGGCCATCAACCGCTCAGCCGAGGCCATGACGATCTTCGCTGTGATCTGCGCACTGACGATGGTGCTCAGTCATACGGGACGTCCGTGGCTGTTCTATTGGCTTCTACCGTACCCGAATCAGATGGCCATGTGGGTGAATTTCCGATCGCCGCTGATGTGGGACGTGTTTGCCGTCAATACCTACTTCACTGTTTCGGCACTCTTTTGGTTCGTTGGTCTTATTCCTGACCTGGCCACGCTTCGGAACTATGTGAAGAGCTCTGTGGCTAAGAAGGTTTATGGCGTGCTCTCGCTCGGCTGGACTGGCTCAACACGCAGCTGGCACCACTACGAGATCGCCTACATGATCCTGGCAGGTATTTCCACGCCACTGGTTCTGTCGGTGCACTCAGTGGTTTCGTTCGACTTTACCGTGGGTATTCTTCCAGGCTGGCACACAACGATCTTCCCTCCGTACTTCGTTGCCGGTGCTATCTTCTCGGGCTTTGCCATGGTGATGACCCTCCTTGTGATCACACGGGAGATCCTCGACCTTAAGCAGTTCATCACACTCAAGCACTTTGAGAATATGAATAAGATCATGCTCGCTACGGGCATGATGGTTGGTTATGCCTACATTCTCGAGTTCTTCATCGCGTGGTATTCGGGTAGTGATTGGGAGCGCTGGATCTTTATCAACCGTGCGTTTGGTGATTACGCATGGGCGTACTGGACGATGTTCATCTGCAACGTGGTTTCTCCGCAGGTCTTCTGGTTTAAGAGTGCTCGTCGGAATATCCCGCTGATGTTCGTGATCTCGATCTTCATCAACATCGGTATGTGGTTTGAACGATTTACCATCATCGCCACGACGCTGCATCACGACTTCCTGCCGGCATCATGGGGATACTACTCACCAACATGGGTCGAGATCTCGATCTTCATTGGAACGTTCGGGATCTTCCTTACGCTGTTCCTGCTGTTTGCAAAGTTCGTTCCCGTGATCGCTATCGCCGAGATCAAGAGCATCATGCCAGGCGCTCAGCCGACGCACCATCATGACCATCATGGTGATGCCCACTGATTTTGAACCACCCCTGCACAGAAGAACGAAGGTCACTTATGAGTACGAAACCCGTTGGCGTCATCGGCGAGATCACAGATGTGAATCTCACCATGAAGGTCGCCGAAAAACTGCGTGATGCAGGTTTTCGCAACTGGGACATTTACACGCCATATCCCGTTCATGGTCTAGACAAGGCCATGGGCATCAAGAGGTCGATCCTGACATATATCTCCTTTGCTGGTCTTCTAGGGGGCATATCGACCGCTCTTGGGTTGCAGTTCTGGACGGGAGCTGTTGATTACAAGCTCAACATTGGCGGTAAAGGGTTCTTCGACTGGCAGTTCTCGATTCCAATCGACTTCGAATTGTCGATCCTGGGTACGGCCATCTTCACCGTCGTAGGCCTGTTTCATCTATGCCGGATTCCGACGTGGTACAACAAGTATCAGGATGATGAATCTTTCAAGAAGGCCACCGACGACGTGTTCGTGGTCACGATCGATGCCGACGATGACCGGTTTTCGGCTACCGAAACAGCGTCGCTGTTGACGAATCTCGGTGTGGGTAATGTGCACCTCGTGCACGCGACGGCCAACTGATGTTGAATTTCACGACTCACGACGTATGAAACTTCGCTTCTCGCAAATTCTTCAGCTGGCCGCCGGTCTCGGCGTTGTCGTGCTGCTCGTCATGCTCTTCACGGGGCAAAAGACGTGGTTCTCCACCGAGCCCCCTGTGGAGATTCAACCAAATCTTGATCATCAGTTCCGCGCCATTCCGCAGTCGCCGAACTCCTTCTTTGCCGATGGCAAGAGCCTGCGCGAGCCGGTAGAGGGTTCCGTTGCACGCGGCCCCCAGCCGTATCAGCTGGGTCCGGGCGACATCGATGCTGCTGAAACGGCCAACGTGGATCCGAATCTGCCGAAGACCGAATTCGTGCTCGCCCGTGGTCAGAACAGGTTCAACACGTTCTGCGCGCCCTGTCACTATTACAATGGCAAGAGCGAGAACTCGGCCGTCTCCAAGCGCGGATGGGCCGGTATCCCGGACCTTACGCGTCCGGAAACGTCTGCGCTGTCCAATGCACGGATCTTCCACATCATCAGTGCTGGACAGAATCTGATGCCGAGCTATGCTGACAAGATCGATCCTGTCGATCGCTGGGCCATTATCCGGTACCTGCGCACGCTACAAGGTGTGGAGGGTGTAGCCAGTAACGCCGTCGCTTCGACGGCCACGAACTGAGGAAGGGGAGCACACACACATGAGTAACGTTCAATTGGGGGCAACCCCGTTCGTCGGCAAAATGAATCAGATCGGCATGGCTCTTGCCGCCGTTGGGGCGCTTGGCCTTGCTGGTGTCTATGCCCTCTCGGGTTCCGAGAGGTTCTTTGCCGACTACCTGCTGGGCTTCTGGTACTTCGCTGGTATCAGCGTCACCATGCTCTTCTTCTCTGCTCTGCAGTACCTGGCCCGAGCCGGATGGAGCGCATCGATCCGACGTATCGCGGAGAATTACACTGGTCTTGTGCCGTTTCTGCTCGTTGCGATGATCCCGATCATTGCGAACGTCTATATGGGCCATCACTCGATCTACGAGTGGGCGCACTCCACGGAAGAGGGCGTAAGTCTGCTGCAGGCAGATCCGATCCTGAAGAAGAAGGCGGCCTACTTCGACCAGGGGATGTTCACGTTCGACTTCTTTGCGATCCGCCTGGTGATGTACGCCGTGCTGTGGGTCATTATGCGCCGGTTCATCGTTGGCAACTCGCTCAAACAGGATGCTATGCCGGGCGACATCTCCCCGACACGTGCAAACTGGAAGCGTTCAGCCCCCTTTGTTCTGCTCTACGCGATCACAATTACGTTTGCTGCTTTCGATCTTCTGATGACGCTTGAGCCACACTGGTTCTCGACCATCTGGGGCGTGTATGCGTTCGCCGGACACTTCGTTGCTTCCCTGACGATCATCGCTCTGACGCTGGTTGTGCTTCGCAATAATGGCTATCTGACGGGATACATCCGTGATGAGCATTATCACGATATCGGCAAGCTCATGTTTGCGTTCTCGGTGTTCTGGACCTACATCGCGTTCTCGCAATACTTCATCATCTGGTATGCGAATCTTCCGGAAGAGACCGTCTACTTTACGAACCGCATGGCGCACGGCTGGCAGTACATGGGCTACGCGCTTGTTCTGACGCACTTCGTGATTCCGTTCATGCTGCTTTTGCGCCAGGACGTCAAGCGCAAATCGAAGATGCTCGTCGCGGCTGGGATTGTCATCCTTGTGTCACACTTCATCGACATCACCTGGATCATCATGCCTGCCGTTGGCCATCACATCCTGAAGTCCGAGTCAATGGTGTTTGGATGGCAGGAGTTCACGGGATGGTTCTTCTTCGCGGGACTCTTCCTCATCATGGCGGCGCGCCAGTTCAAGGCAAACAACTCCGTTGCCATCAACGATCCGCTTCTGCACGAATCAGGTGAGTATCACGCCTGATCAGCCCCTTGATCGCATTTACCGCGGCCCCGATGTCACACGATGTCGGGGCCGTTTTCGTTGAAGGAAACTCCGTAACTTTGCCGCGCAAATCACCACGATTTATCACTGATTCACCGCAATCACACCATGAACACTCATACGTTCGACCTTGTTGTTATCGGATCCGGACCCGGAGGATACGTTGCCGCTATCCGCGCTGCTCAGCTCGGCCTGAAGGTCGCCTGCGTCGAGCGCGACCGACTCGGAGGCGTCTGCCTGAACTGGGGTTGCATCCCGTCAAAGTCGTTGCTCAAGAATGCCGAGTACATGAACTTCCTGAAGCACGCTGACGAATATGGCTTTGGTGTTAAGAATCTCGACGTCGATTTTCCCAAGGTCATCTCGCGCTCTCGTGGTGTGGCCGATCGGATGAGTGGGGGCGTTGCTTTTCTGTTCAAGAAGAACAAGATCGCTCAGATCAAGGGATGGGGCTCGATCAAGACCAATACGACCGTCGAAGTAAAGGATGAGCAGGGGGCGGTAACGGATCTGATCACGGCAAAGACCATCATGATCGCCACAGGGGCACGCCCACGCATGATCCCCGGTATCGAAGTCGATCGCGAGTTCGTGCTCACATCGACCGAGGCCATGCTGCAACAGAAGATGCCAAAGTCTCTGATCGTTATGGGCGCCGGTGCTATTGGCATTGAGTTCGCATACTTCTACCAGTCCTTCGGGGCGGCGGTTACGGTGATTGAGATGCAGGACCGCATTCTGCCCGTGGAAGATGACGACGTGTGCAAGGAGCTCCGGAAGACATTTGAGCGAGACGGCATGAAGATCCTGACCGAAACCAAGGTGATCTCGGCCAAGAAGAAGGGCAAGGGTGTCGAGGTGGTGGTCGAACGTAAGGACGGCACCAAGGAAACGCTCACGGCCGACCTTGCACTGAATGCCATCGGTGTTCAGGGCAACATCGAGAACATCGGCCTCGAAAATGTCGGCATCAACGTTGAGCGTGGCTGGATCAAGGTCGATAAGTTCCTGCGTACCAACGTGCCAAACATCTATGCCATCGGCGATGTCGCAGGAGCCCCGTGGCTGGCCCACAAGGCATCAGCCGAAGGTGTCGTCGCGGCGGAGCATATCGCCGGACACCACACAGACGGCGTCGATTACAACAACATTCCCGGATGCACCTACTGCCAACCACAGGTTGCAAGCATCGGTCTTACAGAACGAAAGGCAAAGGAAGCCGGTCACGAGATCAAGGTCGGCAAATTCCCATTCACAGCCAATGGCAAGGCTCACGGCATCGGTAAGGCCCAAGGCTTCGTCAAGCTCGTGTTTGACGCCAAGTACGGCGAGTTGCTCGGAGCGCATCTGATCGGACCTGATGTGACGGAAATGATCGGAGAGCTCGGACTCGCGCGAACTCTGGGCGCTACCGGACCTTCCATCTTCAAGACTATTCATGCTCACCCGACACTCAGCGAAGCGATCATGGAGTCGGCCGCACTCGCCTATGACGAATGCGTGAACCTCTAAGGTATGCTTGTTGAGTCCTGGGGTACGATTGAATTTCGCGATGCGTGGCGTCGGCAGCGAGAGCTTGTCGACGCCATTTTGCATCAGGATCATCCCGATACACTTGTGCTGTGTGAACACCCGAGCGTAATCACCCTCGGGCGTGCTACGCAGCAGGGGAGCGTTCTGGCGCAGCGGGAGCTGCTGGCAATGCGAAACATCGATGTGATCGAGATTGATCGTGGCGGAGAAGCCACGGTGCACAATCCAGGGCAGCTTGTTGGCTATCCGATCTTCAACCTGCAGAGGACAAAACCTGATCTCCATTGGTTTTTGCGGACCGTCGAACAGTCGATCATTGATGCGCTGGCTAGCTTTGGACTCGAATCAGGCCGCGTTCAGGGTCTGACTGGTGTCTGGATCGACCAGCAGCGCAAAATCTGCGCCATCGGTATCCACTGCAGCCGATGGATCACATCCCACGGATTCGCTCTGAATGTCCACAATGACCTTTCGCTGTTCTCCGATATCGTTCCCTGCGGAATCACAGATCGCGGTGTGACATCACTCGAGCGCGAACGTGAACACTGCCCCGATATGCCGGAGGTACAGGCGGCCGTTGTCGAATCCTTTAGAATCAACTTCCGGTGACGGCCCTAAGTATGTTGGATTGCGTAAGTTATTGCGTTATCCACACTTATGCGCATGGTCATCTTGTCGGTGCAAAAGTCGGCGAAGATAGGTGTGTAATATTACGTATCTGTGGATTACCCTGTGGAAAAAACTAAGTCTTTACCTGCAAAGGGGCTTGCCGCGACATGAAAAATTCGTTTTGACTTAATAACTCTCTGACGTGTATGTTTGTACCGTTGACAATCGAAATGCGGGAATAGCTCAGTTGGTAGAGCACAACCTTGCCAAG
>DNLG01000100.1:0-4214 GCA_003488525.1 Bacteroidota bacterium
GCCCCCTCTCAACGGTGGCGCAGGACTTCTCAACCACGAAGATTGAGATCACCTACAGCCGTCCGTCGATGCGCGGCCGGAAGATCTTTGGAGACCTTGTCCCGTATGGCCAGGTATGGCGCACCGGTGCCAACGCCGCCACAAAGGTCACATTCGGTGAGGAAGTACGGATCGGCGGAGCCACCGTCAAGCCCGGCTCGTACTCGCTCTATACGATCCCCGGTGAAAAGGAATTCGTTGTTGTGATCAACAAGAACACCGGAAGCTGGCCAGGTGAGGAGTTTCCCAAGGCCGATGATATCGTGCGTTTCAGCGTGCCGGCATCGAAGACATCGGGCACCGTTGAGACATTCTCCATCGATATCGGGAACATCACTTTTTCGACATGTTCCATCGACATCATGTGGGAGAACACGCAGATCTCCATCCCGGTCAAGGCCGATAACCAGGCCCGCCTGCTGACCTCGATCGAAAAGGCCATTAACAATCCGAGCATCCCGTACCAGCAAGCTGCGACGTATCTGTTTGAAACCGGGCAGAATCTTGATAAGGCGCTCGAGTACGCTGGCAAGGCTCTGGAACGCAACCCCAGTGCATACTGGACTGCACTCATGAAGGCCCGTATTGCGGCAAAGCTCGGCCGGAAGGATGTTGCCCGTGAAGCCGCCAATAAGACCATCGAGATCGCCAAGGCAGCCGGTGGCGATGCCGACTACGAGAAGGCAGCACAGGACGTCATCAACTCGCTGAAGTAATTCTCGGTGCGTCACATCGGTTCTGCGGTCCTGCTTCTGCTTGCGCTATCACTTGCGCCGGCACAGCAGCGCACGCCACCTCAGTCGTCGCGTGTCTATGGCCAGCTTATGCAGCTGAAGTCGCTGACGTCCGTGCTGTACGTGGCTGCACATCCCGATGACGAGAACACGCGTCTGCTGTCGTGGCTCGCTACCGGACGTCATATCCGCACCGGCTATCTGTCCATCACACGCGGCGATGGCGGACAGAACATCATCGGCAGCGAGCAGGGCGCGCCCCTCGGCCTGATCCGCACCCACGAGCTTCTCGCGGCTCGACGTATGGATGGGGCTGAGCAGTACTTCGCCCGTGCGATCGATTTCGGGTATTCGAAGAATCCGGAAGAGACATTCCGGCAGTGGGATATCGATGTTCTCACTAGCGACGTCGTGCGGATCTACCAGTCGTTCCGTCCGGACGTGGTGATCTGCCGGTTCCCGAAGGACTCCATGGCTGGCCATGGCCAGCACTCTGCATCGGCCATCCTGGCTGAGCGCGCGTTTGCGGCCTGCATGGCCGACCCGAAGGCGTGGAAGCCAAAGCGTCTGCTGTTCAACGCATTCCGTTTTGGCAACCGCAGCACCATCTCCGAAGGGATGTTTCGTACAGAGGTCGGACACTACGATCCGCTTCTTGGCATGGGCTATGGCGAGCTCGCCGGCATCAGTCGCAGTCTGCACAAGAGTCAGGGGGCGGGCACGCCCCAGACGCCGGGCGTGCAACCGGAATTCTTTGCGACGATGGCAGGGGAAGCCCCCTCCAAGAGTCTTTTCGATGGCATCGACACGACCTGGGGCAGAGTAGGACATCCCGAGATCGGCGTTGAGATCGATCGCATCATCAATGGCTTTTCAATGCTGTACCCGGAGCGGTCGCTTGACGCATTGCTCGCCCTGCGCCGGAGGATCAGCGCTGTTGCCGACGAGTTCTGGCGCCGCCGCAAGCTTGAGGAGATCAACGAGATCATCCTCTCCTGCATCGGTCTTACAGCGGATGCATCTGTCAGCACGCCTACGATCGTTTCGGGTGACTCGGTTGCGCCCTTGGTCCGCATCACGACGAGAGCCGGACGGAGCATCACCTGTGCGGAAGTCGTCTTCCCGTGGGGAGCAGTGCGACGTGATATCGTGTGTCCGCATGACTCTCTGCGAACTGTTGAGGGCGCGAAAGCTCCCTGCATTGGACCGGTCACACAGCCCTACTGGCTGGCTCGTTCACCGAAGGGCGCATTGTTCGAACTCACGGACGAAGCACTGCTTGGTCAGTCCATAACCCCGCCGGATCTCAACGTACAGCTGCGGTTTGCCTTCGGTTCCGATACGATCACGACATCGGTACCGCTGAGCTTCAAGAAGCTTGATCCTCTCAAAGGTGATGTGATCGAGCAGTTGCGAATCGTGCCGCCTGCGAGCATCGAGCCGATGTCCAGAGTGGTCGTTCGTCAGGCCGGGGCAGTTCGCATTCCTATCCGCGTGCGCGCATACACGGCAGTCAACAACGCAGAGCTCCTCTGTATGGACGGGTCCTTGCTGGTAGCTCGCATCGGCAACATCTCGGTGCGTGCAAAGACTGACACACTGATCACCGTAGAGCCGGCTGTGCGACAGACCGCGACGGTCACCTTCGTGCTGCGGGTTGACGGGAAGGACTACTCCTCAAGCGTTCGTACCATCACGTATGATCATCTTCCAACGTTGCAGTACACCGAGCCGGCGACTGTGCGCGTTGTGGTTGCCCCGATCGAGATTCGTGCCAAGCGGATCGCGTATGTGGCAGGTGCCGGCGAGCTCACTCCGGATTTTCTGCGCAGCATCGGTGTGACGGTCGATGAGATCGATGATGAGACGATCCTTAAAACCGATGAGCTACTGAAGTATGATGCCGTGCTGGTGGGTATACGGGCCGTCAACACCCGTAAGAGCATGCAGTTCCTCATGCCGGCACTGATGAGCTACGTTGAGCAAGGCGGCACGCTGGTGATGAGTTATATGACCACTCAGGACATGGCTATCAAGTCCATCGGCCCCTTCCCATTTTCAGTGGGGCGTTCCCGGGTGACCGAGGAAGACGCAGCCGTAAAGATTCAACTATCCGATCACCCGCTGCTGATGTGGCCGAATCGTATTGACGCCGCAGACTTTGATGGATGGGTGCAGGAACGGGGCTTGTACTTTGCCGAGAACATTGACTCGCGGTATGAGACACCCCTTTCAATGCATGACACGAATGAGGGGCCGAATAGTGGAGCGCTTGTATATGCGCGCCACGGCAAGGGCCACTATGTGTACTGCGCACTCTCCCTCTTCCGCCAGGTCCCAGCTGGTGTGCCCGGCGGTATGCGCCTGCTGGCCAATATGCTGAGCTTAGGAAAATGAGCCTTCTCGACTGGGGTGTCTTTCTCTCGACGCTCGTCGGAATCATTCTCTATGGACTTTGGCGCGGCAAGGGCAACACAACGGCCGATGATTACCTGCGTGCAGGGCAGTCGATGCCCTGGTACTCGGTACTCCTTGGCGTAATGGCCACGCAGGCCAGCGCCATCACGTTCCTCTCAGCTCCGGGTCAGGCCTTCGCCGATGGCATGCGCTTCGTGCAGTACTACTTTGGCCTGCCACTGGCGATGATCGTTATCAGTGTGGTGTTCATTCCGATGTTTCGGAAGGTGAACGCGTACACGGCATACGAGTTTCTTGAGCAGCGATTTGACCGTCGTACGAGGATCACCACAAGTGCACTGTTTCTGCTGTCTCGTGGACTCAGTACCGGGATCAGTATCTACGCGCCAAGCATTATCGTGGCGACGTTGCTGGATTGGAATATCTACGCAACGAACATCGTCGTAGGTGGCCTGCTGCTGCTATACACCCTCTCGGGAGGGGCGCGTTCGGTGGCGCATACTCAGACGTTGATGTTTGGGATCATTCTCACGTCGATGGCTGCGGCAGGCGTTTTTCTTGTCAACGGCTTTCCGAATGACATGTCGATGGCCGATGCATTGCGTCTGTCTGAGATCGCCGGCAAACTGAACGTCATCACAACGGAGTTCGACCTTCACGACAAGTACAACATCTGGAGCGGAATTGTAGGTGGCTTCTTCCTGGCGCTCTCCTACTTCGGTACGGATCAGAGTCAGGTTGGCCGCTTCATCACCGGAAAGAACGTCCGTGAAAGCCGAATCGGCCTGCTGGTGAACGGTGTCGTGAAGATTCCTATGCAGTTCGGCATTCTGCTCATCGGAGCGCTACTGGTAGCTCTCTACAGTGTTGTGCCCAGCCCCATCTTCTTCAATGAAGCTGTTGCGCAACGGGCTACTCGGGCCGACACTGCAAGGGCAGCGTCGCTGCATCAGAAGTGGGATGCAGCCAGCGCCGAGCTTCAGCGTAGTGCAGATCAGGTTCTTGCCGAACGTCCGGGCGCTC
>DNLG01000100.1:4510-7135 GCA_003488525.1 Bacteroidota bacterium
GTCGGCCTGATCTTCGCCGTCGTTATCATGGCCTCGTGGGGCAGTATCTCGGCCGGATTTCATTCTCTTGCTACAGCCAGCGTCGTGGATCTCCGGGGTATGACGAACACGGCCGCCGACGTGACCGCGGCTCGCTGGCATACGTTCCTGTGGGCCGTGTTCGGTATCGCCATGAGCATGCTGGCAACGCAGATGGGGTCGTTGATCGAAGCAGTGAACATTCTTGGAAGTTTATTCTACGGCCCCATCCTCGGGATTTTTCTGGTGGCCTTCTTCGTCAAAAAAGCAAATGGCACCGACGTGTTCCGCGGTGCCATTGCTGCTGAAGCGATTGTTGTTTCCTTCTGGGCCTTTGACATTGTCAGCTTTCTCTGGCTGAACGTTGTCGGCGCAGTTGCCGTCGTCGTCTATTCCATCATCAGCTCATCGCAGAATGGAGAACCGACGAGTAAGACGTCCGGTAGGTGATTCAAGAACGATCGTGTAGGACCCTGAAGCAAGATCGCTCACGATCAGCTTTGTATCCGTCGTTCCGCCTGTAACATCTGCGCGCCGAACTTCGCTGCCCGTGTTGTCGATGATGACGATCGTGCGAACATCCTGACCCTCCCAGTGCAGCTGAACGGCGTCTGTTGCCGGAACCGGCCAGACTGCAAAGCCTCTCTGAGCTTCTTCGTCGATGCCTGTGACAACGACACTGACCTCGTTGCTCTTCGTCGTGCGTCCGCACTCCGATGTTACCGCGCACTGATAGGTGCCCTGGCGGTCGATCGAGACTGCCGCGATCTTCAGGGTCGCAGCTGTTCCCTCGGGAGCAGGGATCGGCGATCCATTATGCGACCACTGATAACTCAGACCAGGCCCTTCGGCTGTGATCGTCAGCTCCAGAACGGCACCGGCATTGACGGAGGCTGCCGTTGGCTGCTTGGTGATCACGGGGTTGTCGGCGATCAGGATCGTCGCAGCATCGCTGGTCTTTGATCCGCACGGGGTAGTAAGTACCACGTCGTATGATCCCGAGGCATTCGTTGTCGGATTGGCAATACTGTACGTCGCCGCTGTAGCGCCGGCAATGTTCGCCCCGTCTTTGCGCCACTGGAACGTAGCGTTGGAGGTCGGTGATGCAACCGTGAGTGTGAGGGGGCGTCCGGAACAGGTTGTAGCACCCTGCGGCTGCGCAGTGATCGCAGGTAGAGCTCCTGTGGAGTATGTCAGCGGACTGAGTCCAACGTTGCCGCGGTCTGACCGTACGCGAAGCTGTAACGAGCCACCAGCCACGTCGACTGCATTCGGAGTCCACTGATGGGACCTCGTTTTTAGTCCACTTACGACCGACGTCCACGCCTTCCCATCGCCAGAGCGCTGGATCGAATACGTGTCTGAAGCCAGCATCCCGTCGGCGCTCCAGCTGATGGTTACCGGCGTTCCTTCGCAGAGGGAAGTTGTCGTGGTTGGCCCCCTCCATGTTATCACACCAAAGGCGAACTTGTCGGTGTAGGCCTTTGGTGAGGAACTACCGGACACTGTGCGGTAGCCGCAATGGTAGACGTCTCCGTAGGAATCCAGTGCCACAGAGAGTGGTTGGTCTTGGCCGCTGGTACCAAACACAGTGGTATAGGTTGTCTCGAAGGTCGAAAGGCGGACAAGCAGTCCATCAAGGTCTCCTCGAAGTTCGGAGCTCGCCCCGAGGCCTGTCTCCGTGATCGGACCCGTGGTGGTGCCAACGGCCGCAACGATGTTGCCTGCGGCCACAGCGCCGAAGATCCGATCATCGCCGGGACCACCGATGTACTGCGCCGACACAAGCTTCAGGCCGTTTGCGGAAACCGCCGCGTAGAAACCGTCGCGAACACCACCGAACTTCGAGTCAACTTCGGCAGGAATTGGAAGGTCTTGCGATCTCGTGTCGCCGAGAAGGTAAACGACGTCATCGGGCCCCGTTGCCACTGCCATGCCAAATTCATCCTTTTCGCCTCCAAAGAACGCCGAGAACACCGGCGATCCTGATAGCTGGAACTTCAGCACAACGGCATCTGATTGACCGCCAAACGTATTGTCGAATGGGGACTGACCGGTCTCTTCCCAGTGTCCGGTCGTGCATCCGTAGTAAGGGCAGCCACCGTCCTCCACCCAGACACGTGTTTTAACAGGGTATGTTGGGAAGTCATCCGAGGACGTGTAGCCACCGATGACAGCATTGTTCTTCGAGTCGATGGTGACCGAGGTCATGACATCGTCCATCAAGCCCCCTAGATAGCTTGCGGCGTTGACGATCTTGGCCGAAGCGTCCAGGCAGATGAAGAATCCGTCCTTCTTGCCGTTGTGCGTCTCATCAAAGCTGTTGATGGTGGGGAGTGCCTTTGAGGAGCTGATCTCTCCAACGACCACCACATCTCCTGTCGCACCGATGGCAATAGCGTTGGCACGATCGGGGCCACTTCCGCCAATGTACATGCCGCCCAGAACGGTCTTGAGATCCGGGGAGAGTTTGGCCACGAAGCCATCCATCGACCCTTTAAACGAGCCAGTAATTGGTGAGGCGGGGATCGGGAGGTCATTTGAGAACGTATATCCACAGACCCAGATCGAACCGTCAGCGGAGACGGCGACGCCGGTAATGACGTC
>DNLG01000100.1:7468-7626 GCA_003488525.1 Bacteroidota bacterium
ATGCGCCTGCAAGCAGAGCGCAAATACAGAGGAAAGATTTGGTCATACGTCATCCTTACGTGGGAGTGTGAAGGGATTTCGTCACCCCTATGTCAGGAAACGAGCTCTTTAGTTACATGGCTTCGAAAAAAAGGTACGGTTGATCACTGGGCAAGGTA
>DNLG01000067.1:0-4396 GCA_003488525.1 Bacteroidota bacterium
ACTTGGCGCTGATCCCGGGCACGGTGGGTGCGGCACCAATGCAGAACATCGGTGCCTATGGTGTAGAGCAGGCGAGCATCTTTGAGGAGTGCGAAGCACGGGATCGTCAGACGGGACAGATCGTGCGATTTCTGCCGCACGACTGCGCTTTCGGATATCGAGAGAGCGTGTTCAAGCATGAACATCGGGACCGAATGATCATCACGTCGGTCACGTACCGACTCACAACGCAGCCGACTGTCAACACATCATATCGTGATGTGAGTGAAGAGCTGGCAGCAATGTCCGTCACCGAACCAACGATTGTGGATGTAATGAATGCCGTTGTTTCGGTGCGACGTCGCAAGCTGCCTGACCCGGCAGTGATCGGCAATACGGGGTCGTTCTTCAAGAACCCGATCGTCGATGCCACCGTTGCGGAGCAGCTCAAAGCAGAGAACCCCGAAGCCCCTTCATATCCGCAGTCAGACGGACGCGTGAAGCTTGCTGCGGCGTGGCTTATCGATCAGTGCGGATGGAAAGGGGCTCGCCATGGCAATGCCGGCGTGCACGACCGTCAGGCACTGGTACTGGTGAATCACGGGGGAGCCAGTGGCGACGAAATTCTGTCCCTGGCAACGGCGATTCAAGCGAGTGTACTTGAGCGCTTTGGTATCGCGCTTGAGCGCGAGGTCAACGTCTGGTAACGGCGGCCACACGTCCTGCCGCAAGTTCCACGATCATATCCGCATCTGCCACCGTATCAAGGCGGTGTGCAATGGTCAGCACCGTCACGTCGCGGAACTCTTCGCGAATAGTGCGCTGAATCAGCGCGTCGGTGGCAATGTCCACACTGGCTGTTGCTTCATCCAGAACGATGACGCGCGCGCGGATCAGAATCGCCCGGGCAAGACAGAGCAGCTGACGCTGACCCTGAGAGAAGTTGGCGCCCCCTTCAACGACGGGTGCATCGAGACCACCCGGAAGTCCTCGCACGTGCTCTGCCAGTTGCACACGGCGCAGGGCTTCCCACACCTCGGCGTCTGAGCACTCACCGAACCGGTCGAGGTTGAGCCGAACAGTACCGATGAACAGCGTCGGGTCCTGCGGGATGATGGCAATGCTACGTCGCAGCCGCTCCAGTGGAACCGATGTAATGTCGACCCCATCGATGAGGATGCGTCCCCGCTCGGGTTCCACGAATCGGAACAGCGTCTGAAACAGCGTGGACTTGCCAGAACCCGTTCGCCCGATGATGCCGACGTTCATCGCGGGTTCAACGCTGAAGCTTACACCGTGCAGCACCGTCGGAAGGTGCTCGGCGTAGCGCACATGCAGGTTGTCGATCTCTACAGCCCCCTTCGTCGGCCACTCAGCAGCCGCATCAAGAACTGGCTCGCTGGTGACAGGGGGCTCACCCGGCAGGTTTGCGAAGGTCTCGAGGCGCTCAACACTGGTCATGCGCGATTCGACTTCGCTGAAGGCGCGGATCGTCCAGTTCAGTGTTGCCCAGAAGCTGATCGCATAGGTCATCACCAGGCCGGCCACGCCCGGAGCGATTGCGCCGTTCCACGCGGCCAGGATGATCAGCACACTTGTCGAGACCGCTACCAGGCCGCCCGTCAGAGGCACACGTGTGGAGAACCATCGATTGAGCATGATGCTGCACCAGTAGGCCCGCTGATAGCGCGCCAGGATGAAACGGTGCGTATCAACGAAGTGCTGCTCCCTGGCAAACCCATGGATCACATCGAGTCCGGTGACAAGCTCCTTGAAGTGCGCATAGCGCGATGAGCGACTGATCGACTCCAGGCGCTTTGCCTCGCGAGCACTATGGCGGTAGTCACGCTGCAGGCGGTAGTAGATCAAGAACACAGGAATGACGACGAAGATGATCAGTGGTAGCACACTCATGATCAGGATCATCGAGCCGAGGGTGTTCGTGAGGGACTTGAACGACTGCTCGATGTTCCACGACAGGTGATCATCGACGCCCTCCATGTCGCGCGCAAAACGGTTCAGGATCCGACCCATCGGAGTGCTGTCGAAGAAGCGTAAAGGGGCTCGCAGCACGCCGGTCAGAGCATCGTCGTGGATCGTGCGCGAGGCCGCCGCCGTGCGCGACAGCCAGGTGAGCCGTTCAACGCCCCAAGAACTCAGCACCAGCAGGCCGAGCAGGCCGTAGATGGCAATGGCCGTGGGAGCCGAGATGGGGCCGCCACTGAAGGTGTTCGTCAGGTGTGACCAGATTTCTGCGCCCTGATGGCCGGCAGCCACGTCCGACCAGTGGCCCAGCCACGACGTTTGCAGGATCGGCATGAAGGAGATCAGCAGAACCGTCCCGAGCAGCGCCAGCGTGCGCACTGGTGCGCTGCGCCCGCGTCCGACCATGGCCCGCAGGTAGGCCAGGTACACGGCAAATCCGACGGCGCCCGTAACGCGGTCCTCCTCCACCGTCAGCCGCGAGGCAGGGTCATCACCGGTACCCGCAACGAACGTTCCGGCATCGACGCGTCGTACAGCGTCAGCCGTGGTTGGCAGCGGTGCGGTTGGTTCGGACGTCTCATGCCGGATGAGTTCGCGAAAGGCCTCCGATGACATGATCTCATCGTAGGTGCCGCACGCGACGATTGCACCCTTCTGCATGAGCACGATCATGTCGAAACGATGCAGGTGTGCAAGCCGGTGGGTGACGACGATGCGCGTGATGGACTTCCACGCTCCGAAGAGCAGCGATTCAACAAGGGTCGATTCGGTGTGCACGTCAACGGCCGAAAGCGGATCATCCAGCAGCACAATGCCGGGTTGGGCGTAGGCCGCCCGTGCAAGTGAAACCCGCTGCTTCTGTCCACCCGAGAGATTCACACCCCGCTCGCCGATCTCCGTCTCCAGGCCGGCCGGCATGATCTGCAGATCCGGCTCCAGTGCGCTGTCGTGGATCGCCCCTTTCAGACGCTCATCGTCAGAGGTCTCTCCGAAGAGGATGTTCTCGCGCACCGAGGCATTCATGATGAAGGCTTCCTGCGGGACATAGCCGATGCGCGGACGTTCTGTGGCCGAGATCCCCGTCGAGCTGACCGAGCCGGAGGTCGGCACGTGAAGTCCGGCCAGCGTGCGCAGCAGCGTGCTCTTACCGGCGCCGACGCTGCCGATGATCGCCACGCTCGAGCCCGGAGCGATGTTCAGATTGAGGGCCTGCAGCGCCGGCTCTGTCGCATCCGGATACGTCAGCGAGAGCTTCTCTGCCCGAAGGCCAACGGCCACCGACGCAGCTGAGAGGGGGCGATGATCATGCTCACGCACCGGCGAAGTGAAGAACCTGTGCAAGCGCCCCGTGGCCACGCGGGCATGCTGAAGATTCGACAGCAGATGGCTGACGATGCCGAAGGGTTCTTCGAGCATCGCAAAGAGCGACAGGCAGGCAAAGATGAGCGGTGTGGTAAGGTCTCCGCCCATCAGAACGTAGGTCCCGAAGCCGGCAAATCCCACCAGAGTGGTCGTGCTGACAAAGATCATCGTGCTGAGCGCATCGGTGCGCACAATGCGAACCTTGGTGCCAACCTCGCGGTGGCGCACGCTGCTGACCTCGTCGCGGACGCTTCGTTCCCATGCGTGGAACTTCACCACACGGATGCCCTGCAAGATCTGCGACATCAGCGTCACACGCTCGTCGCGCAGTTCCATAAGCTCATGATCGAGCCGGCGGAACCGTCGAGCCAGCACGGTCATGAGCGGTGCAATGATCGCCAGCACGGCGAACGAGGCAAATGCTGCCGTGCCGAGGTACCACCAGAGCATGATCATGACGGCGATCGTCTCGACGGAGGTGTTGTAGAACTCCGGCACGAAGAACATCGATTCGGCCATCGCATCGGTGTCGCTCGAAAGATGGTTAACCATGTCGCCCGTCTGCATGGTGGAGCGTGACGACCGGCGCAGGCGCAGAGCATGATGGATGATGCGATCATTCAGACCATTGATGATCGTGGCAAACCCGCGCAGCATGTTGAAGAACATGTGCTGGTTCAGCAGGGCTCCCATGATTCCAACCGTACCAAGCGTCAGGGCCGTCAGCAGGGCAGCCACCGGCACCTGCTGCGAATGAGCAACACCCGGCAGCTGCGAGAGCATCGAGTGCAGCAGCACGGGCGTGGTAAGGACAAGGGCGATCCTGACCGTGATGATCGTCAGAACGATTCGAGCCGGACGTCCGGTAGCCCAGAACACGCCGAACACAAAGCGACGGAAGGACTCGGTCGGAAGGCCGCTAAACGCATCGGCAGCATCCTTCGGGTGCAGACCATGCGGAAGCGCAGGTGCATCTTCCGGCGTCAGGGGGCGGGTACGTCCCAACCGAATGATCGGCGAGACGCTTTGAAAGAACACGTCACGAAACACAGCGTCGTCCTATGTTCGG
>DNLG01000067.1:4662-11180 GCA_003488525.1 Bacteroidota bacterium
GGATCGTAATAACCGTTAACATTCATGAGGCCGATCGGACGGTCGTGCAGTCCAAGCTGCCGCCATGTGATGGCCTCAAAGAGTTCGTCCATCGTGCCGAAGCCGCCCGGGATGGCAAGAAGCATATCTGAGCGCTCGATCATCATCTGCTTGCGCACATGCATCGACGGAACTTCGATCAGTTCCGAGCACTCCCAAAGGGCTACCTCGCGGGTGGCGAGAAACGACGGGATGATTCCTGTGACGTGACCGCCCCCATCGAACACGCGGCGCGCGATCATGCCCATCAGACCAATGCCGCCACCGCCGTAGACCAGGCCCCAGCCACGACGTAGCAGTTCATCGGCAACGGCCTCGGCTGCATGCTGATACGCCGGGTCGGCACCTGCACGGGAACCGCAGTAGACGCAGAGATTCATTGACGCGGGATAAAGAGCTGCTGCTTGAGACCGAAGCGCTTCACAACGCGTGCACGCAGGAAGTCCTCCATCTCGTCAACGCTGTCGGTTACCAGGAACAGATCGAGGTCATCCTTCGAGATCGTACCTTCCTGCACCATGCGGTTGCGGATCGTGTCAACCAGTTCAGAGTAGTACTCCGTACCCATCAGCACGATCGGGAAGTTGGTGATCTTCTTCGTCTGGATGAGGGTAATGGCCTCAAAGAGCTCGTCCATCGTACCGAATCCACCGGGCATGACGACAAAGCCCAGGGAGTACTTCACGAGCATCACCTTGCGCACGAAGAAGTGCTCGAAGGTTACCATGACGTCGAGCCAAGGGTTGGCATGCTGCTCGAACGGAAGTTCGATGTTCAGTCCGATGCTTGTTCCACCGGCTTCCTTTGCTCCGCGGTTGGCGGCTTCCATGATGCCTGGGCCGCCGCCGGTCATGACCGTGAAGCCCATATCGGCAAGGCGCGCTCCGACAACACGAGCGGCATCATAGTGTGGATGATCTTCCTTGAACCGGGCCGAGCCGAAGACCGTGATGCAGGGGCCGACGAAGTGCAGCACGCGGAATCCACGGATGAACTCCTTCATGACGCGCACAACAAACATGAACTCGCGCAGGCGCGAGTGAGGTCCGGAGAGAAACTCGCGTTCGGTCCCCTTGGTGCCGGGACCGCCGAGTTTCGGGTCTTTCTCTGACATTATTTGATAAGGAACGTGAATAAAAACGGAAGGATGGCGAGTACGATCAGGCACACAACGATGCGCATGACGTAGGATACCTGACGTTGTTGCCGTTCTTCGGGCGTTAGGTCTAGGTCTGCCAGGCGCAGCCGGCCGATCTTCTTGAAGTTTGTCCAGGCGAACCACACCACACCCATGGTGATGAACGCCAGCAAAATGTGCAGCATTGTTGCCTTTGTTACTTGCTCACGACAAAGGCCCGGCGCGCACTGCGGCCGTCATTGCTGTTGAGCGTGAAGATGTACGTACCCGTTGAGAGGGCATCGTCTGGTATGCGAATGGCCAGGGCCTGATCGGCCTCCTGCTGATACACCGGTCCATGCCACACCACGCCTCCGGTAACGTCCGTGATCATCGGCGTGATCATGCGAGGCCGACCGATCGAGCTGATGGAGACGAATGACGTTGAGCTGACCGGGTGCGGTGAGATCGATACGCTGCCCTCGAGTTGCATGGACTCCTCGGTGACCGAAGTCACGGGAGGGGCCTCAAAGCGCAGGCCCGTGACCTTGAAGATCGTCCCGCCGTACTCGCTGATCCACAACGTGTTGTCGCGCACGTCGGCCTCAACGCCACGCGCATTGATCAGACCGTTGGGTGTTTGCAGGGCAAGAGTTCTGGTGATCGTCGTCGGGTTCGCCACAGGGATCTCGGCGACCGATGCGTTCAGTAGCGCGCCGCCACCGTCGGCAAAGCCCGTGCATATCTGCAGGAAGTTGCCCTCCCGGTCAGTGGTCAGACAGCGCGGACCATAGAACTGCTGGAACGGGTTGGGAACGGCGGAAAGGATGTTTCCATTCTGCGGGCTCATGCCGACGATGCGACGCTCACCGTCGCGCTCGCAGCCGTAGAGAACTCCGTTGACCAGTTCCAGACCAAGTCCGTAGCGTCGAGCGCCGGATGGGAACGTCCGAATCAGTCGGCCGTTGGTATCAACCACGCTGACCGTCGTGGCAAGACCCTCTGTGCTTTCAAGACGGTGCACATAGATCTCGTGACGTTCGCGGTCATAGCAGAGGTCGGTAAACAGACTATCGCCGGCTCCCTGCATCGTTACGGTCTTGATCGGGAGCAACGTGTTCGGGTCGAGCTTGTGCAGCGTGTTGGTTCGGAAGTTCGTCGTCCACAGACCCGATGCTCCGTCATACGACAGGCCATACGGGATCCAGCCAACGGCGGCCTGAGAAACGACCATGCCGCGCACGAGCTGCCGGATGGAGAAGTTGCGGCTGACAACCGAGATGGCCGGGTTGGATTCCGACGTCACCCGGATGAGCGCAATGTTCGTTGGGGCGTTCGGCACCTGCCATGAGAACGCCGAGCCCTGCTGACCGGCGATGATCATGCGCCAGGAAGCCCCATTATCGATCGAGTATTCAATGCGGCAGGGGGCGGGCACGCCCCGCCAGGATATGCGCGTTGTGGTGAGGCCAACGAACTGCTCGCCGCCGATAGGAGTGGCGATGATCGGGTCGGCTGGAGCAACAGACAAAAGAGGTGCTTCCCAGATCGAGCGGCCGTGTGTACCGGCACGAATGAAGCTGTTGGCGACGTCGATCTTAAGATCAAGGATCGGCGTGCGCGGCAACTCCTTGCCGTAGGGCATCCAGTTTGTACCCGCATCGAAGGTGACGAAGACGCCGATATCCGTGCCGACAAACAGCACATTCGGATCGTCCGGATGGATGTCAATGGTGTTGACCGGGATGTCGGGCATGCCGTTCCAGCGCGACTCCCATGTCTGACCCAGATCCGTGGTCCTCCACACATGCGGCTTGCCGTAGCTGGAGTAGGTGATCCACGCCGTCTTGCGGTCATCCTCCGGACAGATGATGTCGCTGATATAGGCAGATCCCAGACCGTTGACATCGACGCGCTTCCAGGTTGTGGCATAGTCCGTGCTGACAAATAGTTCGCCCTGGTTGCTGCCAGCCCACATCACTTCCTGATCGGCCTGCGAGAATGCCAATGCCGAGACGTTGCCTTCGAAGCGTGGCGATACTGCCTGCCAGATGTCACCACGATTTTCCGAAAGGTACACGCGCTGACGTCCGGTAAGCATTGCATCGGGGTTGAATGGGTCGATCGCCATCGGGGCTACCCATTCGCAGGCCTCGCTATTGTTCAGACCGGTGACAATCCGCACAAGACGTCCGGCATCAAGATCCACACGGAAGAGAGCGCCGTTGGGATTCGTTCCATACACGATCGACGGTATCGTCGGATGAACCAGCGTGGTCATCCCATCGCCCCCTACCAGACGTTCCCAGTCGACCACGCCCTCGGTGCCCAGTGTTCCGTTGTCCTGCGTGCCGCCGTACATCCTGTCACGGTTGCTTCGATCGATATCGAAGGAGTAGAACTGCGTGACGGCGAGGTTCGTATTGATCAGGTACCACGAGTTGCCGCCGTCCGGACTGCGCATCATGCCGCCGTCGTTGCCGGCGAACACGCGCTTGGCGTCATGCGGGTCGAAGGCCACAACATGCTGGTCCACGTGCGGCAGGTTCGCTCCATCACCGTCACTGTATCCGTTGGTCACGTTCACCCAGAGTGCTCCACCATTGGTTGTCATCCAGAGATCTATCCCGCCCACGAGAGCATGATCGGGATTCTTGGGATCGACAGAGACGAGGTTGTCGTAAAATCCCTGGCTGGCATCCGGCGAGCATGCACCGGCAAAGAAACAGCCCTGAGCATCGCGGTACTGCACGCTCCAGGATGCACCGGAATTGGTCGACTTTGCAACCACGGCCAGGCGATTCAACTCGGCAAGGCAATACAGGGTTGCAGGCTGCGACGGAGCATGCTGTACGCTGATACGGCCGATGCTTCCAACGAGTCCGTTCATACGCGTATTCCATGTCTGACCGCCATCCGTTGTCATAACGATACCGTCCTGTGCCGCCGCAGCAACCCATTCATCGGGATTTTCAGGATTCATCGACAGATCATAGATCTGACCTGATCTGACGCGGTTCCACGTCGCCCCCTTGTCCGTGCTCTTCCAGACGCCGGCATCAGCGCCCATGGCTCCGCACATCATCAGGTTCTTGTTCTTCGGATGAATGTATACCCGTGAGAATGCTCCCACGTTGGTTAGGGCAAAAACGTTCCATGTCTGACCGGCATCGGTTGAACGCATCAGTCCGCAGCCGAAGTAGGTGTTGGCATTGATGACCTGCTCGCCCGTACCGGCATAGATGATGTTCGGATCGTCAGGGTCGATGCACAGCGCGCCCATGGCAATGGCATTCACCTGATCCATCATCGGCTGCCATTCCTCGCCGGCGTTGGTTGTCTTCCAGACACCTCCGGCAGCAGCACCGATGTAGATCACGTCCTTCTTTACCGGGTCGAAGGCGATGGTCTTGATGCGACCACCGACGGCATAGGGCCCCTTCTGCGTCCAGCGTGGCGTCTCGGCCTGCGTCTCGGCCGAAAGCTTTGCCGGGCGACGCTGCACCTCATTGAGCGCTTTTACTCGAAGGTTCGTCGAAGGGGGCTCTGTGGTGCCGAATCGGCGCTGATGATAGTCAAGGAATCGACCGCGGATCTTGGTCGCCCCGTCGAGCTTGACATTCAACGTCGGATCGGTTCCGGCTACGGCGCTGACGCGCAGGAGCATCAGCAAAACCGGCAGGTAGGCGAAAGAAGTCTTCATGGCACAAATCTACTGTGGAAACACTCGGTGTAGGCAGACGAATAAGCTACTTCAGCTGTTGTTTTCAAGCTACCGGAACGCCCCCACGAGTGCGGATGTTATCATGCGCCATGTCACAGACGCATACAACCTCTACGCTTGTCCTTGGCGCCGGCTATGCTGGCCTTACCTGTGCTGCCTTGCTGGCCCATGAGAGGCACGAGGTGACGCTGCTGGAGTCGCATGAAACACTCGGCGGTTGTGCCTCGTTCTTCCGCATCGGTGAATGCACCTTCGATGTAGGTGCTACGACTGTCAGCGGCGTGGTCGACACGCAGCCGGCCGGACGTGTCCTGCGTCACCTTGGCCTTGAGCCGGAGTTCATCAAGCAGGACCCGGGCATGATCATTCGCATGCCGGAGTTCGATGTGATCCGTCATGCCGACCCTGAGCGATGGATCACCGAGGCCGAGCGTCTGTTTCCGGGTGGAAGCCAAACAGCATTCTGGCAGAACCTTTACGCCATGGAGCGCCGCGTCTGGTCGCTGGTGCAGGGACTGACGCATTTCCCGCCGACGAGCCTGAGTGACGTGCTGCGACTGGTCACACCTGCGGCGATCGCCGGCATTCCTCTTGCGGCCGGACTCGTGCGTCCGATGGATGTGCTATTGGAACGGCATGGCGTGCATCGCAATGCTGCGTTCCGGCGGTTTATCAACGAGCAGCTGCTGATCTCCACACAGAACACGTCAGACAGCGCCCCCTACCTGACGGCGGCGATGGGACTGACGTATCCCAGCCAGACCTACTATCCCGTCGGAGGTATGTACCGTCCGGCACTGCAGCTGATGCGCCATGCAACATCGCGTGGCGCGAACGTCAAGTTCCGCCGCCGGGTGACGGCGATCACCAAGGAGGCAGGGGGCTGGAAGGTCACGTGCTCCAACGCAGAGGTCTACCGCGCCGAGCGCGTTGTCTCGTCGATCCCGATCTGGAACATGGCCTCTATCACCGACGAGCGCGTGCGCGAGTACTTTACGCGCATCTCCGACCGTTTTGATCACTCGTGGTGCGCCATCACGTTGTACCTGACGCTGCGCGGCGTGCCGAAGTTGCCAAGTCAGTACGTGCAGATGCATCTGGATCGTGACATCCCATACGTGCACTCGGGCTCGCTGTTTTTGACGGTGTCGCACCCTGACGACCGGCACAAGGCACCCGAGGGGACGACAACGGTGACGGTGAGCACGCATGCGCTGGCGGAGGACTGGAAGGGGCTCAGCCCCGATGAGCACGACCGTCGACGTGATCTGGTGCGCACGGCGATGGTCGAAGCCATCCGACGCAGCATGCACGAGTTCGACGGCATGGACATCGAGCGCGTTGATGTCGGTACGCCATACACATGGCAGCGCTACACGCAGCGGCATGATGGCTTTGTCGGTGGCATCCCGCACGACGTGCGGCGCCCCCTTCCGCTGCTGCCGCCCAACAAGACGCCTTTCGAGGGACTGTACATGATCGGCGATAGCGTCTTCCCGGGTCAGGGCATGCCGGCCGTGATGCTCGGGGCATGGAACACGGTCGCCCGTATCTTTGCCTCATGAGTCAGGCCGTACATGCGATGTTCTCGGACATCGCCCCGCGATATGATGTGACCAATTCGGTTCTCTCACTCGG
>DNLG01000067.1:11404-11921 GCA_003488525.1 Bacteroidota bacterium
CTGGACTGTGCCACGGGCACGGGCGATCTGGCACTGAGCTTCAAGAAGACTGTTGGTCCGACCGGACGCGTGCTCGGCACCGACTTCAATGCCGACATGCTCTCGCATGCTCCCGCAAAGGCGCGCAGTAAGGGGCTCGACGTGGAGTTCGAAGTTGCCGATGCCATGAACCTCCCGTATGCCGATGCGAGCTTCGACGTTGCGAGCATCAGCTTCGGCATCCGCAATGTTGATGATCCGCGCATTGCCCTGAGCGAAATGGCCCGCGTGGTCAAACCCGGCGGCCGCGTCGTCGTGCTGGAGTTTGGTCAGCCCCGTGGCCTTATGGGTCTTGGCTATCGCTGGTACTCGCGCCACATCATCCCGCTCATCGGCGGCCTGCTGACGGGTAACCGCAAGGCAAACGAGAACTTGCCGACCACTGCAGCGGACTTTCCGTGCCGCGCGGAGTTTCTCGAGCTCATGCGCTCAGACGGCCTGCTGGAAGATTGCCAATATAAGGAGCTGACGGGTGGTA
>DNLG01000077.1:0-1085 GCA_003488525.1 Bacteroidota bacterium
ACGGTGCGTTTTTCCTTTGGCCGGGATACAACAGAAGCCGAGGTCGATCGACTTATTCACGCCGTTACGGCGGCCGTCACCAAGCACGTGCATCCGCACGAGCATAACTGAACCACTGCGAAACGTATGTCAGACACCTCCCTTGTTGCTTCGCTCTCTGAGAACATCACATCCGTTAAACGCGAGATCTCCAAGGTCATCGTCGGTCAGCACGATATTGTCGACCAGCTCCTTGTATCGCTCTTTGCGCGCGGACACTGCCTGCTGGTAGGTGTTCCGGGGCTGGCCAAGACGCTGCTGATCCGAACACTAGCCGAGTCGCTCGACCTTTCGTTCTCCCGCGTGCAGTTCACGCCGGATCTCATGCCCGGTGACATCACGGGCACGGAGGTGATCGAGGATAATCTCTCGACGGGACAGAAGACCTTCCGCTTTGTTAAGGGGCCTGTGTTTGCCAACATGGTACTGGCCGACGAGATCAACCGTACGCCACCGAAGACACAGGCCGCTCTACTTGAGGCCATGCAGGAACACAGCGTGACGGCATCCGGTACGACGTATCGTCTTGCTGAGCCGTTCTTCGTGCTGGCTACGCAGAACCCCATCGAGCAGGAAGGAACCTATCCGCTACCGGAAGCGCAGCTCGACCGGTTCATGTTCAATCTTCGTCTCGATTACCCTTCATACCAGGAGGAAGTAGACGTCGTGCGAACAACCACCGGTGGCTCGCAGGGCAAGGTCGAAAAAGTCATGGGATCGGATGCGATCGTCAAGTATCAGGAACTCGTGCGCCGCGTTCCCGTGGCCGACAACGTCATTGAGCACGCTGTAAAGCTCGTCCGGGCGACGCGTCCTGTCGAGACGTCTGTGAAGATGGTTAAGGACTTCATCAGTTACGGCGCCGGACCCCGCGCCTCGCAATATCTTGTGCTCGGTGCAAAGAGTCGCGCTGCCCTCAATGGCCGCTTCACACCCGGCATCGACGACGTCAACGCCGTTGCCCACAGCGTTCTGCGTCACCGCATCGTTACCAACTTCTCCGCCGAAGCCGAAGGGGTAACGACGGATAGGATAGTTACGGAATT
>DNLG01000077.1:1334-5212 GCA_003488525.1 Bacteroidota bacterium
GAAGTACTGAATTACTGAAGTACTCAATTACTGAAGTAGTGAGGGGTGCGGTGCGCGCAAATACCGATCACTGATGACGGAACGACGGTGATCATTTCTCGTTTGTGACTGGGCTCGAATGAAACCTGGACTCAACATGATGGCTGCTGCTACTGTTGCCACAGTAGTTTCGAATGGAAACATCCGGGTGAACATTGCAGCAACTCAATAACCGCACCGCCATCTGGGCGAAGCAATGATTGTCCAGAGATGTTGTACCATCCAAGATGCTGCAGCACTTTGTGATCGACTACTTGGCTTTGACTCACGCTGGTGATGCGATCCTCATCAATCCTCGCGATATAATGAGATCGATCTACCCCTTGCCCAACTATGAGCAGCTCGTCATGATCTTGGAATACTGAGCTAATACTAGATGGTCTCTGATCCTGCATGCTAAGGAATCGCTTCATGGTTGAGACAGAATCGTACTGGCACAAGAAGCCGCGAGATGTTGATTGTATCAGCTGCAGAGTCGTTGGATCTACATCGATAATACTTCCAACAGCAATCACATCCCGACTTCTTGTGATCGTCGCATCACTAATTGAAAGGTAGGTATGTTTCGGAAGAAACTCGCTGTTTGACGTGAGTTCGCCGGAAAGAACGCATAACTTCCAATACTGGATGCCAAATCTTGGTTCATCTCTGTTTGTAACCTGCGCCAAGATCGCGATGCTTGTATCGGCATCGTCAACTGCAATCAAACGAGCCTGATACTTATGATCGCCCACGTCGCTCAATATCACGGACTGAAGCTCAACCTGTGAATGTATCCCCCTAACGAGGATTCGGGTGCGATAGTCCTTGACATTGACCTGCTCTTGCCAGTACACTACAACTGTTGTATCGACAATTCGAATGGCTGATTCGTTGATACGTGAAACATCAGCCGAGACGGGCACCTTCCACACGCTATGCCAACCTGACACGGTATCAACGACGTACGCGAACAACGTATCCGAGGTTAGCGTCTGAACAAGGGCAGTAAAAGCAACTAGACGACCTTTGGCATCAATATTCTCAATGATGTGATTAGCAGGTTTAGGAAGAGACAAGAGTGTTGAATCACGTGTCCTGCCATTAACAAAGGAATATCTGTAGACGTCCCTGGGTACGGCTCTGTTGCCCACAAGGCATTCGCCAAAGCCCTCCTCAAACATCTGGACACCAGCAATGCCAGCATATCGGATTTTCGAAGACTTTGGCGTCCAAGACCACTGGGTGGTATAGGATTCGTCGAGTCCATACAAACTCATATTGATATCATCACCTAACAATACAACTTCTTGCCCTCGTTTTGCCTGGAAGATCAAGCGCGCATTGGGAGCAATGGAATCCAGCGTTTTCAATATTGTCGGTTCAACGCGTACTGATTCCTCGATCCCCGCCATAACAACAGCCAGTTGAAGCAGCACTCCGACCGAAATCGCTGCGGTACGCCTCAGAGACACCGTGACACCATTGTGAATCATAACCGACCACATGTGGATGAATGACAGACCGTTAATCTTGGGGGCACAGCGGTCTGCATGTTGATGAGAGTATTGTTCCAAATGGCGGCGATGCGATCACGCTTAGATCGTCGCAGTAATCTTCCCCCATTAAAATAGACAGGGTTCCTCGTCACTCGTCACTTCGTAACTCCGTCACTTCGTAACTCCGTAACTTACCGGTTATGGGTCTCGTAGCTATCGTCGGCCGACCAAACGTCGGCAAGTCCACGTTGTTTAACCGCATCATCGAGGAGCGGCACGCCATTGTGGAAGGCGAGCCCGGGGTGACGCGGGACCGACTGTATGCGAGAGCTGATTGGGGTGGAAAGCACTTTGACATCGTCGACACCGGGGGCATAGTTCCGCAGAGTGAAGACGTGTTTGAGAAGGCCATCCGTGAGCAGGCGATGCTTGCCATTGAAGAAGCCGACGTGATAATCTTCGCCGTGGATGGTCGGGACGGGATTACACCCATTGACGAGACCATCGGAGGTATGCTTCGTTCGTCGAAGAAGCCGGTGGTTCTGGTGGTGAATAAGTGCGACAATGCCATGGCAGACATGAACTCCGCGGAGTTTTATTCGTTGGGGCTTGGTGATCCGTATCCGATCTCGGCACTCAATGGCCGAAGCACGGGCGACTTTCTCGATGCCGTTATCGAACATCTTGATCAGGGCAATGACCAGGAAGACACGCGACTGAAGATCGCCGTGGTAGGGCGTCCGAATGTTGGTAAGAGTTCATTGACGAATGCGCTGCTTGGTAAGGACCGTATGGTGGTGACGCCGGTTGCCGGCACCACGCGGGATGCCATTGACAGTGTGCTGACCTATTACGGTGAGCAGATCGTGCTGATCGACACCGCCGGACTTCGTCGCCGCAGTCAGATCAAGGAAAGCGTCGAGCTCTACAGCACCATGCGCACGTCGCGTGCGATCGACCGATGCGATGTGGCCGTGGTCGTGATCGACGCTGTGCAGGGGCTTGAGGCCCAGGACAAGCGCATCATCAACGAAGTTGAGCAGGCCCGCAAAGGCATCATCATTGCTCTGAATAAGTGGGATCTGATCGAAAAGGACACCAAGACGGCTGACCTGTTCATGCAGAAGATCCGTGAGGAGCTACGCACGCTGGACTACGTGCCGATCGTTACGATCTCGGCCGTCACCAAGCAGCGCATCACCAAGGTCATTGAGATGGCCAAGCTGATCCAGCAACGTCGGGGTGTACGCATCCCGACGCACGAGCTCAACGAGGAACTCATAGCCATGCTGGAACGCACGCCCCCTCCAAGTGTGAAGGGTCGAGATCTGCGCATCAACTACGTTACGCAGGTGGGTACGGAGCCGCCGCTCTTTGCCTTCTTTCTGAACTTCCCCGAGCTGCTGCCGGAGGCGTACAAGCGCTTCATTGAACGTCAGCTGCGGAACATTCACGACTTCGAAGGTGTGCCGATCAGCTTCCTGTTCAGGAAGAAGCGCGACTAAAGCAAGGTAGACAGTTCTTTGACGAGAACTGCAATGCCGATGGTCAGAACAGCCCACCCGAAGCCCTGACGAAGTATCGAACCATCGATGCGTCGAGAGGCAAGCATGCCACCGATAATGCCAAGTGTGGTGAGCCCCGTGAACGTCAGTACCAGGGTCCAGTCATACTGAACTCCGCCCCAGAGATCGGCCACCACGCCGATGGCCGAGTTGATCGCGATCAGAACGAGCGAGGTTGCCACGGCCCGCTTCATGTCGAGTCCGGCCCAGAGCACCAGCGCCGGCGTCATCAAAAAGCCCCCTCCCACACCGAGGATGCCGCTGATGGCCCCGATGATGAGTCCGTAACCGGCCAGATACGCCGGATGCTGCTGCTTTTCGTCAGGGGGCTTGCCAGGACGTAGCATGCGGATGGCCGCCAGAAGCAGCACCGCAGCAAAGGCCAGCATCTGGGGTGTTGGCGGCACAAAGGGGGCGATGTAGCGACGCACCAGGAGGATCGAGATGATCGTCGTGCTACCGAAGGCCAGCACGGAGGGCAGGTGCACACGACGCTGACGCAGGTGCTCTATGCTGACGATCGACGAGGCAACGGCCACCATGAATAGCGCATATCCGCTGGCCAGCCGGGGGTCGATCCCGCCGATGTACACCAGCGCCGGTACGGCAACGATCGCGCCGCCGGCCCCGATCAGACCGAGAGACACGCCGATGACGACAGCGATGATCGACAGAAGGATCATGCAGGTCGATTACCAGGCCAGCATTCCGCCGCGAAGATTCACGGGGTTTGCAAAGCCCTGCATCTGCAGGAACATGCAGGCCTGACCGCTGCGGTTGCCCGAACGGCAGTAGA
>DNLG01000077.1:5364-21384 GCA_003488525.1 Bacteroidota bacterium
GACGATCTCCTTATCGCGCAGTTGCTCGAGTTCAGCAAGCCGCATGGGCAGTTCGCCCAGGGGGATGAGCATCGAGTTCGGGATGTTCTTCTCTGCATGTTCCTCGGGCTGACGCACATCGAGAAGGATGACGTTTTCGTTGCTCGCAAGACGGGCCTTGAGCGCGTCGGGTAGAATTTCGTTGATCATGCTGATTGTCCTTGTTCGACCGGTGCGCCGGATGACTTCCAGCCACCGAAGCCCTGTGGGAAATTGCGGATGTTCTCGAAGCCCTCGCGCATAAGGTAGCTTGAGGCGATACTCGACCGGTCGCCGCCCTGACAGGCGATGACGACGGTCGTGTCGCGCGGGATCTCCGTCAGATGATCGCGCAGGTAGCCGCCGTGGATATGACGAGCGCCCGGGATGTGGCCGGCAGTATGCTCGGAATACCCGCGAATGTCGATAACTGTTACCGAAGGGTCATCGTACACTTTCTGAAGATCATCCAGATGCATCTGCGGCAATTCGACCAGATCGTTTCCAGCCCCCTGCCAGTCGGTGACGTTCGGATACGTGCCGGCGATGTTGTCGAGACCGATGCGCATGAGTTTGCGGGTGATCTCATCGAGCTGCTCCTCGGGAGCGATCACAATGAAGGGAGCATCATAGGGAACCATCCAGCCGGCCCAGGTGGAGAACGACTTGTTGTTCTGGATGTTGATCGATCCCGGAAGATGCCCACCGGCGAAGGAGACCTTCGAGCGGGCATCAACGATCATCTCGCGGGCGCTAACGGCTTTCGAGAGCTGTTCCACGGAAAGCACGTCGAGTTTCGGGACCTCTGTCAGCAGGGGGCGAGGTACCTTGTTGAGCTTCTTCATCATGGCGAAGTAGCGAGGGGGCTCAGGCTGACCCGACAGGAGCTCGCTGACGAAGGCCTCTTCGTCGGTGTGGCGCAGGGCCCAGTTCACGAGCTTCTCGTAGCCGACGGTGGAGGAGGGAATAGCCCCGAGGGCCTTGCCGCAGGCCGATCCGGCACCATGTGCCGGGTGCACCTGGATATGATCCGGCAGAGCTCTGAACTTCTTCAATGACTGCCACAGCTGACGGGCTCCGACCTCCATCGTGCCGCGGTATCCGGCGGCTTTCTCCAGCAGGTCGGGACGTCCCACGTCGCCTACGAAGACGAAGTCCCCCGAAAAGATCATGATCGGCTGATCGGCGATGGCTGGTGTGTCGGTAGCCAGAAAGCAGACATGCTCCGGGGTATGACCCGGGGTATGCATCACCTGCATCTTGATGTTGCCTACCATGAAAACGTCGCCATTCTTCACCCCATGGTGCGGGAATTCGTACTGCCACTCATCGCCCCCTTCATCGCTCAGGAACATCGGCGCACCTGTAATGGCGGCCAGCTCCCGGGTGCCGGAGAGGAAGTCCGCGTGAATGTGTGTCTCGGCCAGGTGGGTGATGCGCAGACCCTCCCGCTTGGCGATCTCGAGATATGTGTCGACATCCCGCTTGGCGTCGATCACCAGGCATTCGCCGGTCTTCTGGCATCCTACCATGTAGGACGCGTGCGCAAGGCCGGTTTCATATATCTGCTGGAAAAACATGTGTCTCTCGGTGGGTGTGGCAGGGGGCAAAATTACCCCGATATGGAGGAACTTTTGGTGGCTGCCGTGGGTACAACCCTGTGGGAATCTTTTGCCGTGTGGCAACACATGAGTACGATACCTTTGCAAAAAAGCGTCTAACTGGGGTAACACGCGATGAGTAAAGAAACGTACCGCGGTCCGTTTGCGGCCATGGGACTGCTGTTTTTCATGATAGGTTTTATAACCTGTCTTAACGACATTCTTGTGCCGCACATGAAGAGCATGTTCGACCTGTCCTACACACAGGCGGCACTGATCCAATTCTGCTTCTTCACAGCGTATTTCGTTATCGCGTTTCCTTCTTCGAGTCTCATTTCGCGACTCGGGTATCAGCGATCGATCGTTGTTGGACTTGGCATTTCTGCACTGGGCGCCGCTCTCTTCTATCCGGCCTCGATACAGCAGTCCTACCCATTGTTCCTTGTTGGACTCTTCACACTTGCATCCGGTTTTGCGCTCCTTCAGACATCGATGAATCCGTACGTCGCCGTTCTGGGGCCGCCCGAGAGTAGCTCGGCGCGGCTCGTCCTGTCGCAGGCATTCAACTCCGTCGGTACCACTATTGCTCCGATGTTAGGGGGCGTGTTGATCCTCGGAGCATCGGTTCTTACGGCGGATCAGATCGCTACGCTGGATCCTGCGGCAGTTGCCGCGTACAAGACCACGCAATCCTCGGCCGTTCAGATGCCATACATCGTGCTGACGGCGATGTTGGTTGTGTTGGCGGTCGTCGTGGCTTTTCTGCGCCTCCCTGTGATCAGCGATGTTGAGGGTGATGAGGAGAGAGCAGTATCACTGATGGCCCCATTACGGGTCCCGCACCTGCGCCGGGGCGTGCTGGCAATCTTCGCCTATGTGGGCGCTGAGGTGGCCATCGGATCGTTCATGGTCAATTACTTCATCGAGAAGATTCCGGGCATGACGGAGCAAGCGGCCACGTCCTACGTTACGTATTACTGGGGCGGGGCGATGATCGGACGATTTGTCGGGTCGTACCTCTTGACGCTGATGCGCCCGGGAACGCTGCTGGGAGCTATGGCCTGTGTCAATGTTCTGCTCACCGCGGGAACGCTTGTCACGACGGGTGCAACGTCTGCCATGATCCTTGTGGGCTGCGGACTCTTCAACAGCATCATGTTTGCCACCATCTTCACGCTGGCGATCAAAGATCTGGGAGTGATGACCAACCGCGGATCGAGCTGGCTGATCGCGGCCATTCTCGGAGGGGCCATCATTCCTCAGGTGCAGGGCTTTATTGCCGACAGCACGGGAGGACTGACGATGTCCTATCTGATTCCGGTGGCATGCTACATCTACATCGCCTATTACGGTTTTTCCGGTTCCACTGTTCAACACGCACGGAGTGCGAGCGCATGACGATACTCCTACGACTTGTCCTCTCACTTGTTCTCGTCGCCAATGTACATGCTCAGCAGGTCACGCTTAACGGTACCGTCACGGACCGTGAAGGCTCGCCGCTGGTAGGGGCGACGATCCGAGTTACCAATACGAGGTACGGAGCATATACCAAGAGCAAGGGGTCCTTTTCCATCTCCATGCCGACAGCGGTCGACGTCCGGCTGACCGTTTCGATCGTGGGTTATAAGTCCAAGGAGGTCGACGTCAAAGCGGCTGATCTTGGAGAGCCCCTTCGCATTTCACTCGAGACGGACCACCTCAAACTCAAGGAAGCCGTCGTTGTCGGCTACGGCACGAAGCAGCGTGTTGAGTTGACGGGCTCTGTGGCGCAGATCGACTCGCGGGAGATCGCTCAGAACACCTATGGCAACTTCGAGAATGCAATTGTCGGCAGGGCGCCCGGTGTGCAAGTGATCAATTCCAACGGCATGGCCGGTAGCGCCATGACGATCCGCGTTCGCGGTGTCGGCTCGCTCACGGCTTCCGGCGAACCGCTCTACGTGATCGATGGTATTCCCGTGACGCAGGGTGACTTTGGTGGTAAGGACCGATTGGCCACACAGACCAACGCGTTGGCATCGATCAATCCCAATGACATCGAGTCGATTGACATTCTCAAGGATGCTGATGCAGCTGCCATTTACGGCTCGCGAGGCTCGAACGGGGTTGTCCTGATAACAACGAAGAAGGGATCATCTGGAGCTACTCGCTTTAACGTCAGTTACTTCCGAGGTCAGACCTCTGAAACCAATCGTCCCCGCCTGCTCAACGGCGACGAGTTTCGGAGCCTATGGTCGGAGGCGAATAGGCAGGACTCAATCGCGTTGTCGATCCTTCGTCCAACGGCGCGGTTTACTGCAAAGCCCCTTCCCGGCGGACTTTCGCCGAGCCAGTTTGCCAATACCGACTGGCTGGGCCTGACAATGCAAAAGGGCGAGATCACTGATGCCGCCATAACAGCCTCCGGGGGGACGAACGCCGTAACATTCTTTACCAGTCTGGGATACCGCAACGAGTCCTCGTTTGCCGTCGGCAACACCTTTGAGCGTATCAATGGTCGGGCGAATGTCGACTTCAAGGCAACCGAAAAGGTGTCTCTCGGACTGAGCACGAACCTCAACTACACGATGAACAATCGTGTTCCATCGGCATGGGCCGGCGGTATCGGGGCTGCGCAGAGTTCAGCACTTCCGTACTTCCCGATCTACAATGCCGATGGAACGTACTTCGAACCGCAGCGCCCATGGTATGCGATGTACAATCCTGTGGCGCAGCTCAATGAGAATACATTCGAAAACACTGAATCACGACTTCTAACCAATCTCTATGCTCAGATCGCTTTGCCGGAGCATTTCGCGCTGCGTCTGCAAGGGGGCTTCGATCTGCTGAATTTCACGGACCGCCGCTACACATCGCAGATCGTGCAGTCGGAAGCCGAAGCAGAGGCTCGTAAGGTCGGGGTCAACAACGTGATCCTGAACGCAACGCTTTCCTACGACAACAGCATCTTGGAAGGTCTGAAGCTCAGTGCTATTCTGGCGATGGAGACGCAGGCTTCGAATCAGCTCGTCACGGGGCTTCGGGGACGCAATTTTCCCAATCCGGCATTTAGGAATCCGACTTCGGCCGTGGTTCGTGATGCCTACTCGTTCGAGACAGCATTCACCTTCCTTTCATACATCACACGCTGGAATCTCAATTACCTCGACAAGTACTACGTGAGTCTGACGGGTCGAGCTGACGGTTCGTCCCGGTTTGGAAGTGAAAACCGTTATGGATTCTTTCCGTCCATTGGCGCTGGCTGGATCCTGTCCAACGAGGACTTCCTGAAGGGCGTCGAATCGATCTCCCTTCTCAAACTCCGCGCCAGCATTGGTCTGACGGGTAATGCAGACGGTATCGATGACTACCAGTGGCAAGGCACCTACAAGGCCGGCGCTGACTACGGCGGCACGGCGGGGATCCGCCCTGAGCGTCTGGCCAATCCACTTCTTGGATGGGAGCAGACACGTCAAATCGACATTACCACGGAGGCCGGTTTCTTTAACGGTCGACTTCAGGCAACGGTGTCGTGGTATCACAAGCTTACATCCAACGTCCTGCTGAACGTGGCTGTTCCGGCATCGACCGGGTTTTCTTCGATCCTGAAGAATGTCGGTTCCTTTGAAAACACCGGCGTTGAAGTGGTGCTGAGCGGTTACCCGATCAGCTCCGGTGAATTCACATGGCGGACAGATCTATCGGTGGCACACAACACCAACAAGGTGATCGACAATGCAGAGTTGCCCCCCGATGCCATCGGAGGTCCGGGAGAGACGCGGATCCTGGTGGGCTATCCCGTCGGTACGTTCTTCATCAACCGTTCTGCAGGGGTTCAGTCGCGAACGGATTCGGTGGTGGTGCAACGCCGTCGGTCGGGCAACAGTGTGAACTTCATCACCGACAGGAATGACCCTCGCTGGAATCAATTCTACGACACGACCATCGTGATCGTAGGTGGCTCGCAGCTGTTCTACAATCTCAATGGCCGGATCACCGACCAATATGATCTCAACGATCGGGTTGCCCTTGGCAATCCGTATCCGACGTGGTTCGGTTCGTTCACGAACACCATCAACTGGAAGGGCTTTGATCTCACGGCGATGATCTATTACCAGTTCGGCAATCAGATCTATGACGATGCGGCCAAACGCCAGGTTGGCAACCTTGCGTCAAACTTCAACCAGACAAAGGATCTCACCGAGAAGCGCTGGCAGAACGAAGGTGATGTTACGAATGTGCCGCGCTTGTCGCTAACAGAGAATTATGACATCAACACCGATCGGTTCATCTATGACGGATCATTCGTGCGTCTTCGTCAGCTCACACTCGGCTACACCGTCCCCGGTGACTACCTAGAAATGGCCGGCCTGTCGAGTCTGCGGGTCTATGTGACGGGACAGAATCTGATCACGTGGACGAATTATCCGGGCTGGGATCCGGAGATCATGCGGGATCAAGATGGTGCGCAGGGAAGAAACCTGGGTGCCGGTGTGACGTATCTCACACCGCCTCAGGCACGTCAGATAGTTATCGGTATCAATGCGGGATTCTGATCATGAATACACACTTCCTCTCCTCGCTACGCTCCGGCCTCATTATGGGGCTTGCCATCCTATCCATTGGATGCGACTCAATGCTGGATCAGACTCCGCCGCTTGACATTTCGAATGACATTGCTCTATCCACCCCGAGTGGTATTGTTGCTGCGCTAACGGGGGCAGCCGACCAGTTTTCGTCTGGAGCATTTTACGGCGGTAACACCATGTCGATCGGTGAACTCTGGTCGAATAACGTCGAGTCCAACGTTGGTGCCGACTTCGGCAGACTCCAGATCCTATCGTACAACCTCAACATCTTCAATCCTGAAGGGCGCTCCATGTGGGGCGACGGATATGGTGTGATCAATCGTGCGAACAATGTGATTCTTGCCCTTGATAACGTGAGCTTCGCAGATCCGAGGCAGAAGGACCTTCTACGAGGTCGTGCGCTCGCCCTGCGTGGTGCGTCGCTATGGGCCTTGTGCATGTACTTCGCACAACCGTGGGGATTTACTCCGGACAACTCTCATCCCGGCGTGATCATCAGAACGGAACCTACGCTTGGCGACATCGGAACAGTCAAGGCCCGGGCAACCCTCAAGGAGTGCTACGACCAGATCATTGCAGACCTGACACAGGCTGCCACGCTGCTGCCTGCCAAGGATGCCCCATACATGGGTTCCCTTGCAGCAAAGGCGATGCTTGCCAGGGTGTACTTCCATATGGGCGAATGGGCAAAGGCCGAAGCGTTCTGCACGGAGGTGATCGCGAGCGGCGCGTTCAAGCTCAATCCCGGTGTTGCTGACGTTGTCGCGTCAAACAGCACGCCGGAGGCGGTGTTTGAGATCGTCAACACACCGGTAGACAATGCCGGATCGATCGTTTGGGATTTCCGTCAGGCAGACAACTCACTGCCTCGATACTGGGCTGGTACCGACTTCGTCAATGCTCTTTACACGGATACCACCGACAAGCGTCTGGCGCTCTATGTCTACCGAAACAATCGCCTGTATGTGGCAAAATGGGATCGGATAGCGATGAACACTCCCATTGTTAGGCTAGCAGAGCTGTATTTGACGCGTGCGGAGTGCAGGGCACAGCAGGGCAACGCAGCAGAGGCAATCGCGGACGTGAACATCGTCCGTCAACGGGCAGGTGTAAAGGATCTATCCGCAACGTTGACAGGTAATTCACTGTTGAACGCAGTGCGACGCGAGAGGAACCTTGAGCTTGCCTTTGAGGGCGACATCTTTCTTGAGCGCAAGCGGCAGCGTCGAAACCTGAAGTTGCGTGCTTGGAATGATGCAGCGTTGATCTTTAAGATCCCTGACATTGAAATGAACGCTAACACCCTTTGCGTTCAAAATCCATAGGCACACCAATTCTGTTCACCCTTTCAAATCCAACATTTTCACACCAAGGAGTTACGATGAAGAATCTTCTTCTCACCGTCGTGTCAGCCTTCATGCTGGCTACGTCGGTCTTTGCTCAGAAGGTGGTCGAAACCGATCCTGCTCGTCCGATTGAGACAGGTGGCGTAACGATCACGTACCGTCCTGCCCTCGACGAAAAAGATGGCAAGACACCAATGGTTGATGTTTCGGAGATCTGGGCCTATACCGGATGTCGCGAAGCGCAGATTGCTCAGGATCCATCCACGAAGTACTACGAGAAGTACGGTTGGAATGACCTGAAGAACTTCCCGGAAATGAAGTTGAAGAACAACGGAGACGGGACGTTCACGCTCAAGATCGACAATATCAAGGCGTTCTATAATGTGCCTGATGACAAGCCGGTTCGCGAGATGTTGTTCGTGTTCCGTAACGTCGACGGCACAATTCAAGGCGCAGATCGTCTCATCGCTGTTGACCCAGCCGGTGGTACCGCTACGGGAGGCCTTCGCCTGATCAACGGCGTAAGCACATCAACGAAGGTCGATGTGATCGTTGCCCAAGCCGATCAGCCACAGATCACTGAGATTGGTTTCCAACTCGCATCAGTCTACAAAGAGGTTCCTGCTGGCGCAGCAGTTCAGATGAAGGCGAAGGCATCAGGCGCTCCGGCCCCGATTTACGCTGACGTGAGCTGTGGTTTCCCACTTGAAAAAGGAGGAAAGTATACCTTCCTGATTGGTGCTGATGCTTCAGGAGAGTACACCAGCAAGGTTCTTACCGATGATGTCGAGACGAAGGCCGGAATGACCAAGCTTCGCTTCATCCACTGGTCACCATCGACGCCGGCCGTCGACATTCGTGCTGTCCTTCCAACGGGAGCTCTCTCTCCACCGGTAGTTGCCAATGCCAAGTTCGGCGACGTTGCCAACGTCGAGGTTCCTGCCGGCTCATACAAGCTTGCTGTCACGGCAGCTGGAGATGGCAGCAAGGCTCTCATCACATTCAATCCGATTGAGCTTCCAGGAGCAACCAATCTGACGGTTGTTGCTTTCGGAAATGAAAATGAGCTGACGAAGGTTCGCGCCTTCATTGACAATGGAAATGGTCGCGACTTTGTAGACCTTCTTCCGCTTGGTCAGGGATGGATCATCAAGGCCAATCCGGAGGTCCCAAGCAAGAACGAAGGCGTCGAGATCCAGTACAATCCAGAGAACGACGTCAAGGACGGACAGTTCAAGATGATCGGTGTCGATCCGGCATATGTGTACACGGGTGCCCGTGACTATGCAGGCGGTTTCTTCCAGAAGTCTGAGTGGGGTGCCGTAGGTACAACCGATGCTCTGAAGCTTACCAAGAATGCTGACGGCACGTTCTCCTGGAACATCCCGAGCCCGATCTGGCAGTTCTATCCAGGTGTCGAAGAAACCAAGGTCCTCAAGGAGCTCCTCTTTGTGTTCCGCAACGCTGATGGATCCAAGCAGGGTGGTGACGTTTCACTGAAGGTTGGAGATGGATCAGGCCCGACTGTCACTACTGAGCCGAAGGACGCAACAGCCAGCAAGCCCCTTGCTGTCACGTACTATCCATGGAATGACAAGAAGGATGGTTCGTTCAAGATGGTTGGACAGGATGTGTATGTCTACACGGGCGGTACGACGGTAGATGGATCCTACCTGGAGAAGGCTGGCTGGGGCAATGTCGGCACGACCGATGGCCTGAAGCTGACGATGAACCCTGACGGCACGGCCACATGGAACATCGCCGACCTGAATGCCTTCTATAGCGTGCCTGCCGGTGCAAAGCTGAAGGAGATCCTTTGCGTTTTCCGTAACGCCGATGGCTCACGCCAAGGATCTGATGTGAAGATTCCGATCGATCAGCCAGCATCCGTCGAGGACGATAAGCTAGCCGCAGCGATCAACCTGTTTCCGAACCCGACGCCGGGCATGGCACGCATCACGCTGCCATCCGACGCAGCAGTTCGCGTAAGCATCGTGAATCAGCTTGGTACGGTACTGTATACGGCAACCGCAACCGGTGAGCTGCTGTGGAACGGCCGTGACTTCTCTGGTAACGCTGTTGCTCCGGGTGCATACCTGGTGCACGTTCAGTCGGCCACGGCCACGGCCGTCGTGCCGATGACGATCATCCGATAACATTCGGATCGATGAATATCGAGTGTGCAGAGACCAGCCCCTTCGCATTTGAGGGGGCTGGTTTTTCTGCCTATCATGAGCCCGATGAAAACAGTCCTTCCAATTGCTTCTACATCCATGAATCTCCGATCACTCGTCGTCCTTCTCGTTGCGCTCTTTGCTTCGTTGCCGGCGGCTGCGCAGGTCGTTACGACCACGCCGACCTTTCCGGCGCAGACCGATACCATCGCGGTGATCTTTGACGCGTCAAAGGGTAATCGTGATCTGGCCGGTTTTACGGGAGACATTTATGCCCATACAGGCGTGATCACGTTTCTCAGTACATCACTAACCGACTGGCGCTACGTCAAGTCACAGTGGACGGAGAACAAGCCCGAGTGTAAGCTCACACGGCTTGGTGCCAATCTCTATCGTCTGGTGATACCAAATCCTCGTGCGTTCTATGGTGTGACGGGAACAGAGCAGATCCGTCAGCTTGCTTTCGTCTTCCGCTCGTCCGATGGCACACGCGTCGGCCGAGCTGAGGATGGAACAGATATCTACGTCGAACTCTTTGCTCCCGGTACGTACATCCGCACGCTTGAGCCAACCCCCGGCAACCGTGTGGTTGATTCGGGGCAGGTGGTCCGCATCACGGCCATTGCTTCGAACGACGTTCCACTGATGCAGATATCCGCCAGTGGTGTAGAAATCGCCCGCGCTACAAACGATACGATCAGCACGACGTACACCGTTGAGCGCACGACCAAGATCGACGTGATCACCTACAATTCGCTGGGCGGTCAGATCCGAGACACGTTCACACTGAGGGTGCGACCGAAGGTGACCTTTAAGCCCCTTCCTCAGGGGGCTCGTGACGGCGCAACCATCATCAACGACACGACAGCCGTTGTGGTGCTCTTTGCTCCGGGCAAGTCCGAGGTCTATGCCGTGGGTGAGATGACCGACTGGAAGCGCATGCCGGAGTACTTCTGCTATCTGACACCGGACAAGCAGCGCTGGTGGACAACGATCCCGATCAAGCGAAAAGGGCAGACGCTCTGGCAATGGTCCTTCGATGATGACCGCCGCATCAGCGATCCGTACGCTGAGCAGCTGTGTGATCCGAGCGACCGATTTATCGAGTCGTGGCGCTTCCCGCAGCTACCTTCTTACCCGAGCGGCAAGACAACGGGCATCATTAGTGTGATCAACACGGCACTTGATGAGTATGTGTGGAAGAACAACTCATTTATCAAACCAGATGCGCGGCGTCTGGTAGTGTATGAGCTGCTGGTGCGTGACTTCACGGATAAGAGCTCTTTCCAGGCCGTGATCGACTCGCTAGAGTACCTGAAGAACCTTGGTGTGACGGCCATCGAACTCATGCCGATCACCGAGTTTGAGAACAACGACTCCTGGGGCTATAACGTAAGCCATCAGTTTGCGGTTGACAAGTACTACGGCACGAAGAATGACCTCAAGCGGCTGATCGATGAAGCCCATGGAAGAGGAATGGCCGTCATCCTCGATATCGTGCTCAATCACCAGTTTGGTCAGTCGCCCCTTGTGAACCTCTGGGGAAGCATCGCTGGGCCAACGCCCGAGAACCCCTACTTCAATGTCACGGCTAAGCATCCGTTCAATGTCGGCTATGATATGAACCATGAGAGCGAACCGACGAAGGCATACGTCGATCGCTTCCTGAAGTACTGGATCACCGAGTTCAAGTTTGATGGTTACCGATACGATCTGTCGAAGGGGCTTACGCAGTTCAATAGCGGCAGTGATGCCGGTCTGATGTCACGCTATGATGCCTCGCGCATTGCGATCCTCAAGCGCATGATGTCGGCCACGTCATCGGTCGATCGGGACTTCTACAACATCCTCGAGCACTTTGCCGACAATGCCGAGGAAAAGGAGCTCTCCGATGCCGGTGCAATTCTCTGGGCCAATGCCAATTATGCCGGAAGCCAGGCAGTTATGTCGTTTTCAAATCAGGATATTGCCTCGGCCATGAGTGCGCAACGCAGGGGCTTTAGTCGGCACGGCCTGATCGGCTACGTTGAGAGTCACGATGAAGAACGCACCATCTACCGATCAGTGAATTTCGGACGTGCAGACGCCTCGCATAACACCCGTGACACCTCCATAGCCCTGCGCAGACTCGAAGCTTTAATGGCGCAGATGCTCTGCATCCCGGGTGCGAAAATGTTATGGCAGTTCAACGAGCTTGGATACCCCATCTCGATCAACGAGAATGGCCGCCTTGGACGCAAGCCGATGGGGTTTCCGTATCTGCGCGATCCGCGACGCGAGCGCGTGCGTAAGGCCGTTGCTGATCTCAACGAAGCTCGCAAGCGGTATAACGTCTTCGCTCAAATGCAATCAACGATCCAGGCCGCAGACCCGCTGAAAACGATCGTCATCAATGACGCCTCGTGCGACCTGATCTATATCGGAAACTTCGATGTTGTCTCTCGCACCGTAAGTGTTCCGTTCACGCGGAAGGGACGATGGTATGAGTTTGCCACATCCAGTGATGTGAACATCTATCTCGACAACAACACCGTGACGCTTCTTCCAGGTGAGTACAGGTTGTATTCGACGCAGCCATTCAGGGGGCTGACCACGACTGTACATGAGGAAGGGGAAGCTGGTGCGCACGTCACGGCGTTCCCGAATCCAACGGCCGATCACGTCACGATTACGTGTCCTGCTCAAACGCGGCAGATCGACCTCGTTGATATACTCGGCCGCACCGTACGCACAGTGTCGTGTCTTGGAGGTTTGTCGCACACGATCGATGTTCAGGATCTCCCCGTCGGACCATACACCATCATCGTTAGTGATGGTTCGGCATCTTCACATCAGACTATACTCATCAGCAGGTGACCATGAGACTCCTTCACACACTTCTTGTTCTCTTTGCCGCCGGAGCAATCGCGAGCGCGCAGCGCCTTGCCGTCGAGCGTCTTGGCAACGTCACGGGACTGCGTGAGTTTGACCGCGGTGTGGAGATCACTGCCACAAACGCCCGTGTGCTTGTGGAGGTGATCACCGCTTCTGTGGTAAAGATCCACGTGACACGGTCGGACCGTTTCGATACACTCTCGTATGCGGTCGTGGGCAAGCCCCTTGCCATCCGTCCAGCGATCAAGACCAACGACGAAGCGATCTCGATCTCGACGGATTCACTGCAGGTGCTTGTGGAGCGCAAGCCCCTTGCTGTCCGTGTGTTCGATCGCAATGGGGCTGTCCTGGTGGAGGACGATCCGGGCTTCGGAGTGTCGTGGGCAGGCTCTCATGTGACGAACTACAAGGTCATGCGCGATGATGAGCGCTTCATCGGCCTGGGCGAGAAGACGGGTCCGCTCGACCGTCGCGGTAATGGCTACACGCATTGGAATACCGACTTCTTCGGATATCCCTCCGGGGCTGATCCGATCTACATGTCCACGCCGTTCTACATTGGACTGCACTCGGGGTCAACGATGTACGGGTTGTTTCTCGACAACTCGTCGCGCACGCGGTTTAACTTCGGTGCGTCGAACAACCGGTTCTCGTCCTTCGGAGTCGAGGACGGTGACCTCCGCTATTACGTCATTGCGGGCTCGTCGATTCCGAGCATCATCTCATCATACTCATATCTGACCGGCACCACGCCCCTTCCGCCACTCTGGTCGCTGGGCTTTCAGCAGTGTCGCTATTCGTATTACCCTGATGCGCAGGTGTTGAACGTCGCGCGGACGTTTCGTGAACGGGGAATCCCGGCCGATGTGATCTATCTCGACATTCACTACATGAAGGACTACAAGCTCTTCACGTGGGATTCTACGCGGTTTCCGGACCCCAAGGGGCTGATCAAGAAACTAGCGGATCTCAATTTCAAGATGACCGTGATCGTGGATCCCGGAATCAAGGTCGAAAGCGGTTATCGTCAGTACGACGACGGAGTCGCCCAGGATATGTTCCTGAAATACTCCGATGGCACATTGTATCAGGGTCAGGTGTGGCCCGGCTGGTGCCACTTTACCGATTTCACACTACCGAAGGCCCGCTCCTGGTGGGGCGAGCAGTTCAAGGGCCTCGTTACCGACGGCGTGCGCGGCTTCTGGAACGACATGAACGAGATAGCCACATGGGGTCAGTTCATGCCCGACAACATCCTCTTCGGCTTTGAAGGAACGGGGCCGGCGTCGCACCTGCTGGGCCGCAATGTCTATGGCATGCAGATGGCTCGATCCACGTACGAAGGTACACGGGCGCTTTTGAAGAACGAACGCCCCTTTATTCTAACACGTTCCGGCTACAGTGGTATTCAGCGTTACAGCGCCGTCTGGACGGGTGATAATCAATCGAACGACGATCACATGATGGCGGGCGTTCGTCTGCTCAACAGCATGGGTCTGACGGGTGTACCGTATGTGGGTATGGATGTAGGGGGCTTTACGGGCAATCCATCGAAAGAACTGTTTGCCCGTTGGACATCGATCAGTGCCTTTACGCCGTTCTTTCGTGCACACGTCGCGATCGATAACAAGAGTCAAGAGCCATGGTCCTTTGGAGAACGCGTCGAGCAGATCTGCCGGAATTACATTTCAATGCGATATCGCATAATGCCAACGATCTATTCAGCATTCTATGAGTCTTCCCAGACGGGGATGCCGGTGATGCGCTCGATCGCCATCGAGCACCCGTTCGATAAAAATGTCTACGACTGGCAGTACCTGCATCAGTTTACGCTCGGCAGTGATCTGATGGTATGCCCTACGCCCAGCTACGAGCGCTACACGCGAGTGTATTTCCCATCGGGCGGCAAGTGGTACTCTGTCCATGATGACACCGAGTTTGCCGGCGGATCGTCATCGATCGTTGATTCACCGATCGAGCGCCTGCCTCTGTTTGTGCGCGACGGTGGCATTCTCATCGCGCAGTCGCTTGTGCAGTCGCTTCAGGAGAAGCCAACAGACACGCTGATCGTGCACCTTTGGCCGGGTTCTGCAACACGGCGGACAACCTGGTATACCGATGATGGCGCTACGTATGACTTTGAAAAGGGGGTCTATCACGCCCGCATTCTCACGCATGATGCAGCTCGTCGAACGCTGACGCTTAGTCCGGCACGTGGAACCTTCAAGCCCCATTTCAAGTATCTGCGTGTTGTTCTTCATGCTCAAGAGAACGCTGCCGCAGCCCGTATCGGAAGCAAAGAGGTGCGATTGGAATCAACACAGCATGCCTTCCTCGGCGGAATTCAGAAGTTCGATCCCCTGGGAGGGCCTTCGGATAACGCAGGGTTGCGGGTGCACACGCTCACGCTGCCGCTTACCTCCGATGAGATGACGATCTCGTGGTGATCTGTCGACCGCCGGTCAACTTGCAGGATTGCCCCTTCTACATACGTCGAGGGTTCGATAACCTATCGTTGGTTGGTCGTTCGTATACAGGACTCTACGTTGCGCGCAGCATCAAGGAGGATTGTTGTGCATATCAATCGTGGTGATCTGTATCGTCTGTTGACGCGGCGATTCAAGTTTGCCGATAAAGAAGACGCGATCGATGCCGTGCAATCGGCGGTCGCCGCCACATGGGAGGTTGCCATCCTGCGTGAGCCCCCTCGTAACCCACAGGCCTACTCAACGGTGGTTGCATACCGCGTGATGGGGCGAATGATCGAACAGCGTCGACGCTTCAGACGTCCGCGTATGGATCTGCGCATGGGGGTTGTCGATCCCGATTACCTGGAGGGTCCGCTGCTTACAACAGACGAGTCCGAGACCGCCTACGACGCGCACGCTGTTCTCGAAGCCCTACCCCTCAACCATGCCGATGTCCTGCGCCGACACTACCTGGAAGGTAAGCCCCTTGAGGAACTCGCCCGCACCGACGGCGTCTCCCCCGAGTGCATGCGCAAACGCCACGAACGTGCTATCAAGTACGCCCGTAAGCTTTTTGTGACAAGGGAGGAGGGAGGAGTTACAAGTGACGAGGGACGAGTGACAAGTGACAAGTGACCTCACACCTCACACCCCACACCCCACACCTAAAACCTGAAACCTAAAACCTGTGGTCCGGATCCTCATCGAGGTGGTTCGCACTCTGCATGAGAACAATGCCATTAGTTATAGACTGGAAACCGATGAGTATCGGCGGTTTAAAGACAAGTGACGAGTGACGAGTGACAAGTGACGAGTGATGAGTGACGAGTGATGAGTTACCTCACACCCAAAACCCAAAACCCAAAACCCAAAACCCAAAACCTCAAACCTCAAACCTAACTCAGCATCTCCTAGATCTTCGCCAGATCATGCGAGAGGTCCACAAGGTTGCGCATAACGCCATGCGACCT
>DNLG01000113.1:0-594 GCA_003488525.1 Bacteroidota bacterium
GCGTTTGCGCTGATACTGCCGCATTGTTCGCATGGTCGTATCGACGAGGGCAAACTCGACCGTTGCCGTGTCGCGACGTCGGTACAGGACCTGTCCATCTGTTCGGGCATTCACTTCTTCAAATCCATCAAGATCACCCGGTGGGACACCGCGCACAAGACAGCGGATATCGTCAAGGCCAAGGGGGATCGGGATCATGCCCGTAGCAGCCGGCGACCTCGGATCGCCGTCATAAGCCTGTCGCGTCAGATAATTCAGAACAACAAACGTGTCACGACGGGCATAGACACTACTGGTTTTCATCCCCAGGGGGCTCCCCGTGGAAACGACCATCGTATCAGCGTGAAGCGCTGCATCAAAGGGCACACCACTGAGCGTCATCGGCCCCTGCACGGAAAGCGTCCCGCTTGCACTCATCGTCACGCGTGGCGATAGCAGCGAGTCTAACGAGACTTTCTCATCGGCCCACAGAGGAACGCACAGCAGGCATGCTGCCAGCAGCAGCATGATTGGACGCCTAACAATGAAATGCTGTCGATCGGGTGTAGTTTGCATGAGCATTGACTGCAAATATCCAACATCGGCCGGGTAAAG
>DNLG01000113.1:942-2452 GCA_003488525.1 Bacteroidota bacterium
GTATTTGACAAGTGCAACAATCCACTTGGTCATGGACATAACTATGTCATGGAAGTCACGGTCAAGGGGCTTCCTGATCCTCTGACGGGATATGTGATCGACCTGAAGCGGCTCAAGGACCTGCTCGACGAGGCGGTCATCGACAAGGTCGACCACAAGCATTTGAATTACGATGTCGATTTCCTCCGCGGAATCATCCCCACCGTGGAGAACCTCTGTGTTGTGTTCTGGCAGCAGATCGAACATCGCCTGCCGTCGGGTGAACTGCACTGCATCAAGGTCTACGAGTCCGACCAGAACATGGCCGAGTACTTTGGTCAGCCCGTTTCGATCCCCCGGTATGACCTTTCTCAAGCCCCTTCATCGATGGAGATTCCCGTATGAGTACAACACCGACAAGCCGCCGTGTTGCGCTTTTGGATCTGGACGACGCGGAGCTCGAACATCACCTTATGAAGACCGGCGGACTCTACCCCTCGGTAGATGACAAGGGCCGTCCGCTGTTCGATGCCAATGGATCAATGCCTCTTTCAGACGAGGAACGTCAGGAGATGATCTCACGGCTGGAGCAGAAATTCTCCGAGATCTTCGAGGTGCTTCGAATCGACCGCAATGATCCCAACAGTACCGACAGCCCCTTCCGTCTTGCCCGAATGTGGGTGACCGAGCTGTTCGACGGACGCTACTCTCCGGCACCGAAGATCACGGTCTTCCCGAACCGTCAGAACGTCGACGAATTGGTGATCTCCAAAGGCATCAAGGTCATGAGCGTTTGCTCACACCATTGGCAGCCGATCAACGGTACGTGCGCCATCGGCTATGTTCCGCGCGAAAAAGTGATCGGCCTGTCAAAATTCACCCGCATCGTCGAGTGGTTCTCCCGTCGCGGTCAGATCCAGGAAGAACTTGGCGAGCAGATCGCCGACTTCCTCATTGAGATTCTCGACCCGATCGCCCTCGGAGTGGTGATCTCCTCGCGGCACTACTGTATGATCGCCCGTGGCGTCGAGGCCCATGACAGCAGCACGATGGTTACGTCCGTCATGCGTGGTGAACTCGCAACCAACAAAGTCCTGCGCGCCGAGTTTCTCGGCCTGATCGGTCAGCAGTGAGCTGGCTCACGCCGTAGTTTCGCGGCGTGATGACGTTTGATGTCGAATCGGAATTTCTTGGCCTAGGGCTTTGCCCGATCGGCGTGGATGAGGCTGGTCGCGGTGCGCTGGCCGGCCCGGTCGTGGCCGCAGCGGTCGTCCTGCACCCGCAGGCGATCCCCACCGGCATTGATGACTCCAAGCGCCTCACCTCGCAGCGCCGATCCGAACTGGCCGATGACATCCGAAGGTCTGCGCTGGCCTGGGGACTCGGAGTGTTTCCGGCCGAGCACATCGACGCCGTGAACATTCTACAGGCAACCTTTGACGCCATGCACGAGGCCATCGATCAGTGCCATCGACACTTGGGCGGTTCACCCGAGCGCTATCATCTTCTTGTCGACGGCAATCGATTTCGC
>DNLG01000113.1:2629-4201 GCA_003488525.1 Bacteroidota bacterium
GCCGCGTCGATACTGGCCAAGACCCATCGCGACAAGATCATGACCGAGGTTCTCGCACGGCAGTTCCCCGCATATGGTTTCGATCGGCACAAAGGCTACGGAACAGCCGAGCACCGAACGGCCATCATCGAACACGGTCCGTGCAGCCAACACCGGCGGTCTTTCCTGAGGAAGATCATCATGGCTCAGAACCCCGCCGAAGAGGGGACGTTGTGAGCTCTGAGGAACTCGTGGTTCTGCTTTTGTGCCTGGCGGGAGTTCATCTTGCCGGCTTTGCCGGCAGCCGCCGCGGACGTGAGGACTTTGTTCTTGCCGGTCGCTCGCTACGTGTTCCACTGCTCGTGTCAACACTCGTTGCAACCTGGTATGGGGCTATCCTGGCCTCGGGCGAATTCGTCCTTCGTTACGGCATCGTGTTTCTTCTCTGCTTCGGAGTGCCGTACTACATCGTTGCCGTCATCTACGCAACGTGGCTCTCCGGTCGCATTCGAGGCAGAACGTCGTCCTCAATACCGGAGCAGATAGGAGCGGTATACGGCCCGTCAGCTCGCAGGATTGCCGCCTTGCTGCTTCTGGTGATCACTGTCCCTGCCTCATACCAGCTCATGCTCGGACACCTGATCTCCTACCATTTCGGCTGGTCGCTCCCGTCATCGGTCATCATCGGAACGGTCATCTCGGTGTCCTACGTATTGGTCGGCGGACTTCGCAGCGACGTGTATGCAAACGTTGTACAGGCACTCCTGATGTTCATTGGGATGGGGCTTCTGGTGGCCGCCAGCGTGTGGACGTTCGGTGGACCCGAGAATCTCATGTCGGATCAGACGCGGCCACTATTCAACATTCCCGGCAGCCTAGGGTGGGCTGGCATCCTGAGCTGGTTCGTGATCTCCTTGCAGACACTGATCGATCCCAGTTTCTACGTCAGGGCTGCATCGGCAGAGAGCGCCCACGCTGCCCGCAGAGCGATCTTGTGGAGTGTTGCATGCTGGGTCGTTTTTGATCTGCTCCAGTTCGTCGCCGGCCTTTACACTGCGAGATTTGTTCCGCAGGCCGAGGTCACATCGTCCTATCTGGAGCTTGCGGCGGCAGTGCTCCCCGCATGGGGACGTGGCATCGTGATCGCCGGCATCGTGGCGGCGATCTCGTCCACACTGAGTGGGTATGCGCTGGTCAGCGCTTCGACCATTGCCCGGGATCTGTTTCCCCGGCCGAGCGTCGACGGCGTTTCGAACGCTCGCAGCAATCGCATTGGTCTCATGATCTCGTGCGTCGCCGGTGCAGCCATAGCAATCAACGCTCCCAGCTTTGTCGACCTCATTCTACAGACGGCGTCCATCGTCGTCAGTGCATTGCTGCTGCCAACGCTGCTGAGCCATACCGATGCATCCACGAGATTTCGTTCATCGATCATATCGCTCATGATCCTACCGGCCGCATGCGCGATCCTGTCGATCGTTACCGATGTCGGACAGCCGGCGCTGATCGGACTCTCATCATCGCTTTTTCTCCATGCGTATCATTGGCTCAAATGGGCCCAACGAACATGAAGACTCCGCTCAAAACCATTCT
>DNLG01000113.1:4425-6624 GCA_003488525.1 Bacteroidota bacterium
CGCTCACCGACTGGCTCGACGGATTTGTGGCGCGCCGAACCGATACAGTGAGCGAGTGGGGGATGATCATCGATCCGATTGCAGACAAGATCCTCGTCGGCGCGGTTATGCTCGTGATGTTCTCCGAACAGATCATTCCGACCTGGTTTGCATGGTTGATCATCACCAGGGATGTGATCATTCTCGTTGCCGGGTGGTGGCTGAAATCTCGCCACGGTCTTGTGCTCCCATCTCTCATGAGCGGCAAGATCGCCGTCACCTCCATCGCTGCCTCGGGCATCCTGGCCTTGCTGATCACCTCGGATCATCCGGCAGTTCATGTGCTGATGATTCTGGCGACCGCGGCGATGGCGGTATCTTTGTGGCAATACGGCAAAAGGATGTATGGGATTCTTCGATAAAGTCAAGCAGCGCCTAAGTGGCGTTGCCGAAGCGCTTTCCTTTGATCGTCTCAAAGAGGGCCTCTCCAAAACGCGTTCATCATTCGTGGGACGTCTTCGTTCTCTGCTGAGCGGGCGCGTCATCGACGCAGCTCTGCTGAGTGAGATCGAGGAGATACTCATCACCTCGGATGTCGGGGTCGATACCAGCGAGAAGATCATCTCCAGGGTCAAGGGGCGCGTGAAGTCCGAGAATATCACCGACTCGGAGAACATCATCGGCATCCTCAAGGAAGAGATCGCCGGTATCATGCTCGAATCGCCAACGGCCGCGGCTGACGCAAGTTTCTCGATCAATGACTCCGATAAGCCCCATGTCATCATGCTGATCGGTGTCAATGGAGTGGGCAAAACAACCACCATCGGTAAGCTTGCACACAACTACAAGAAGGCCGGCAAAACGGTGCTCATCGGTGCCGCCGACACGTTCCGAGCAGCAGCCAATGAGCAGCTTGAAGTATGGGCACAACGCGCCGGCGTCGACATCGTTCAGCAGCAGCACGGAGCAGATCCGGCTGCGGTGGCATACGATACACTCAACGCTGCCAAATCGCGCGGTGTGGACGTGGTGATCATCGACACGGCCGGACGTCTGCACAACAAGCAGGGACTCATGCAGGAGCTTGAAAAGATCGGACGCGTGATGAAGAAGGTCCATCCGAGTGCTCCACATGATGTCTTTCTGGCGCTTGACGCCACAACCGGACAGAATGCCCTGCAGCAGGCACGCGAATTCACCAAGGTGGCACCGGTGACGGGAATTGTTCTAACAAAGCTCGACGGAACAGCCAAGGGCGGAGCCGTGATCGCCATCGCCGATAACATGAATATTCCGGTGCGCTACATCGGTGTCGGCGAGCGGATCGATGACCTGCAGCCGTTCGATGCCATGGCCTTTGTAGAGGCAATGTTCGAGGAATCATCAACGGGTAATGGCAACTAAGTCCGGCACCGGCAGGTCACGTCGCTGGCGACGGATCGTTGTGGCGATCGTCTTCATCGCCAGCATCGTCTACCTGGTGATCTTCATCCGCGGCCTGCTCTTCGAAGCGCAGATGAGCCTCGGGATCATCCGCCCTGCCGAGCCGGGATTGCTTGCCCAGATCGTCAACAAAGAGAAGTACACTCCGCCCCCTGACGGCGTGCTGCGTCCGTCGCAGATCATGTCGCTTCACGAGATCGCACGACAGCTTGATTCGCTGGCAAAGGAAGATGCCGGAGAGGCCGCGATCGAGTCAGAGCTTGTCGTCATGCTCAATCGCCTGACGATGTCAGCAGCAGAGTATCGGTGGGTACGCACAACAGCTACTCGGTACATGACCGGACGTCGCGTCCAGATTCGCAGCAGGGGAGATTCGGTGAATCTTCAGAGGCTGCGCATGATCATGGTCGACCTGACATCGTATCCACGCTTCTATCGCGATACGCTCGATCGCTCGTTGCTGAATTGATGAATGGTCTGCTGCCCATAGCGTTTGCAGATCTTCCGGTGCTGCTGCTGTATATGGCCACGATGACGCTTGGCGTTGGTGCCCGTTACCGCCACAAGTCCTTCGGCATGTGGCATCATACGTTGTTCTTCATCACCTGTGCGGCATTCATCATCAGCGCCATTAGTGATCTGCGAGTGGCCCACGCACCGGCGGCTGCCGTGCTGATCGCCATGCCGCTCACACGTCCGCGTCGATCACGTCGCCATGACGCCATCGCAGTGCTTGGACTTCTGTGCATGATCCTTCTTGTGGCAACAGCATGAGAC
>DNLG01000113.1:6884-11829 GCA_003488525.1 Bacteroidota bacterium
GCTGCGGCGCGGTGACGTCACTGGCACGCAGAGTCACCGTTCCTGCGCGGGTCATGGCAATCATCTATGGACTGTGGGGACTGGCCCTGCTGAGGCAGACTCGTGGCCAGTGGTGGGACGGAGAGATCGAGCGAGAGGTAGGGGGCTTGTTTGTCTCGGCGATCTGGATGGTCATTCTCAGCCTTTTTCTGCCGAGCATGTCACGTTCTGACTAGGTGACGGTACGTAGACGCTCGATGACCACATCGAGCCTCTCAACACTCGCCTGCATTGCGATCCTGCTCGCAACGCCCCCTTCACTGACCGCTCAACTGCCACGCAGCATGAGTGTGCCCGTCGTGTTTGGAAGTCCACTTCCAGACGATGGGCTGCACACCGTGCTGGTCCGATGGTATGCGGACGCTGCCGGAGGTCTGCCCCTTTGGCAGGAATCGCTCACTACGCAGATCATCTCCGGACGATGCGATCTGATCCTGGGCAGCACGACGCCCCTTCCAGATACGCTTCTGCGCAGTACGCCGACCTATCTCGGATACAGTCTCGACAACGAGCCCGAGCGACTACCGCGCACGATGATCGTTCCTGTTGCCTCAGCGCTGACGGCGGCTTATGCCGAAGTAGCGGCGCGTCTCGACCCTCGTGCATCCGGATTGGTAACGTCGATCAATGAACTCGCCGGACCGGTGAGCATCATCGGCACGGGCGGTGTAAGCATCCGGAGGCAGGGGTCTGCGCTGATGATCACGTCGGCCACCGTCGCGATCGAATCGGGCAGCATCCGTGGCGATGGACGATCGAGTACCTACCGCGTGCGACCAACAACAACGCTGCAATCATCCCGGAATGTCACGTTTGACGTGCATTCTCCTACAACGCACCTGCTGGGTCAGGTGCGTATTGATCACGACACCAACGAGCTGGTCTTCAGCGTTTCAGCGCCGCTGCTTTCCGACGAAGAGATCCACTGGTCGATCATTCCCTGAGACATCAACGCGTGAACATCCATTGTTCACGACTTCATTTTTTTCATTTCCATTTACAGGAGTTTCTCATGATCCGCGCACTACCATTCGTGATCATTCTCATCAGTCTCGGGGCCTGGTCGGCCGCACTGCGAGCCCAAAGCGTAACCACCGGAACGCTTCAGCTGCGTAACGGTCAACCGTCGACCATTTCCCTCACCGTGCCGGGAACAGGCGTTACGCCCTATACGCTCATCCTGCCGCCCGGCATCGGCGAGTCGGGGCAGGCACTGACTATCCAGACCGTCACCGGCACATCGGCGACACTGTCCTGGAGCAACACCAACTTCTGGGGTCTGCAGGGGTCGGACATCACGCTGGGAGGCACGGCGGCCAATCAGCAGTTTCTCGGAACGAAGAATGCTCAAGACCTTGTCGTAGCGGCCAACTCGACCGAAGCCTTGCGCATCGTTGGTGTGGCCGGTCCTACACAAGGATGGATCGGTCTCGGTACCAGCACACCATCTGCACCCATCGATCTTGCCCGGACGGTGATGCTCTCCAACACGGGTCAGTCCACCGAACTGCGCTTCGCCGAACCAAGCGCATCGGGAACCAACTACACGGCCTTCAAGGCAGCAGCTCAGGCTGGCGACGTAACCTATACCTTGCCCGATCAGGCTCCCGCTTCGAACGGCATGGTGCTATCGGCAACCACCACCGGAACAATGAGCTGGCGCAGCGCACTGGCCGACGTGCCGCGCGGACTCTACGCACCGACGGCGGGCAATCACGTCCACACGATCACCATCGGACAGGATGTGCCAACAGGCGCGATCCCGATCGTGTCTGTTGTCAACGCTGCTGGCACCACCATCGCCATTTCCGTGACCGCTATCGATACAACGGCTGACACCTTCACAGTGGAAACATCTTCTCCGCTGGCGGCCACTGAACGCATTGCATGGATGGTCCTTTCACCGATGTAATCCGACAACATTCAATGCGTATCCAAATCCTTCGATCCCACTTGGCGTGTCTGCTGACGATCCTGGTGCTCGTCGGCGGCACTCGAAGTGTGGCTCAGATCGTGCGCACAAGCGGCATCGAGAATTCAACTTCTCTGCCACTGGTGATCACGAATCGATCGACGAATAATCTGCCACTTCGAGTCGTTAGCGGATCCGCATCCGTTCGCTCACTTGAGATCGGCAGTAGCGGCTACACCTGGCTTCTTGGTCCGGTGTCGGTCGGGAACGGGATCGGGACAGCCCCCTTGGAATCCATGCGAATCGGTGCGATCGCTCCGCTGGGCGGGAGGGGGCTGACCATCTCAATGGATGCAACAACGTCCAGCACGGGGTTGCTTGTCAGTGATGTTGGAGCCACCGGCAGTACCGATGCCGGAATCGTCATTGCCAGTCAATCGAACGGCATCGGCACCGGACTGCGCCTGGGTGGCCCGACCGGTGCGGGCCGGCCAACGCTGGGCACAGGGATCGACATCACCGGTGGTACGGGAGTGCGCTACAACGCGTTGGTCTCGGGCAGTGGTGTTGCCATCGACATCGGCGGAACGACTCCGCCACGACGCGGAATGGAGATCGTCGCCGCCGGACTGCAGCATGCGGGTATCATCGCCAGGGCTTACAGCAATGGCATGGGTATTCTCGGTGTTTCACAGTCGGCGGTGTTCGATTCTCTCCCGCTGGCCGAGCGTGTCGGCGTCCGTGGACATGCCGCATCGAACTCTCCGTTTGCCGGCGATACGATCATCGGTGTCATGGGCACAACACAGCGTGGTGGCGGCGGTGGCAGTCAGACGGTATCGATCGGCGTCCTCGGCAGAACTGCGTCCGCGGCAACAAACAACGCTGGAACAGCCATCGGCGTGCTGGGCGCATCCACCACACAGGCGGCCGGAATCTCGGTTGCCGTAGGAGGCGTGTTTCAAACCGATACCGGACAGATTTCGCTTATGGCAGTCTCCGGCGACGTGATCCTTGGCGGTGAGAAGCCTCAGCTTCCCCACGCCTTTCAGATCTCAACGTATCGAGACATGATCACCAGGAATCGGACCTATGTCCATCATCTCTTCGCGAGTGGACTTTCACAGATATCCTCAATGGCAACATCCGCATCACCAGTGATTGAAGTTCCGCCAACGGGTGAGGCGCTGATCATCGTTCCGAATGCGATGGTGCTGCGCCTCAAAGGCAGCGCTGCAGGAAGCCCCATCATCGGACTTCGCACAGATACCGGGAGCAGACTGCTGACCTTGCTCGTGACCGAAGGTGTCGTGCAGCTGATCGACGAACATCCGCTGGCAGCACCGGCCGAACGAATGCACTTCAAGAACGATATCAATCTATTTCTGCAGCAGGACGATATGATCCAGCTCTGGTACGATCAGGAGATTCAGCGATGGCGCTGTTACTCGTTCTAAGTCTGGCCATGCCGGCAGACTCCGTCACGATTGTGCGCAGCTCCTTGGCATGGAGCATCGACACCTGCCAGCGGAGTGTCTTCGTACGCGAGACGCACCTGTTCCGGCCGGGATGTCGGGTACTTCTGCATGTGCCCCTATGCGCAGCACCGGCCACAGGCATGCACCAGCCCCCTGGAGCATGGGCCTGGAACGTCGTCGACACAGTCGCCGATGGTCGTCTGTGGCTGCGTTATGCCATTGCGAGTTCCGTGTCGCGCGCGACACACGTACAGATCGTGCGAGCCCACGAACCGACCTCACCACAAATTGACGGCAGGATCAGCGCGCAGCCATGGAATGGTGCAAGCGGAGGCGTCATCGCCATCTGGTCAGACTCTGCTCTTGAGATTTCCGGTAAGATCACGGCAACGGGTGCGGGCTTTGGCTCGGGCCAACCATCGTGGAACAGTCGCGACACCTCGCCCCCTGACATCTTCCACGAAGAACATCCACGTCATCGTGCCGATGGGGAAGGGGCCTGCCAGCGCGCCTCAAGAGCAGTCAACGTTCATCCCTGGTATCACGGCGGACATGCCGGCAGCGTGCGGAACGGCGGCGGCGGCGGGGGAAACGCCGCCGGAGCCGGTGGGTCCGGGGGATTGACGTCATCGGCCTTCGTCGGGGTAGCATCCGGTTCGGCCGGACAGAGGCGTGCCGCAGCGGAAACAGCGAACGCCGCGTTTGGTTCGGCCGGAGGAAGCGGTCATGGCAACGATCTTGACGCAGGTGACGGCGGGTCGGGCGGAGGTCTGGTCTTCATCAGGTGCCAGAATATGCTCCTGCGGCCGGGCAGCATCGTCAGCGCCGACGGCGTCAACGGCAAAGACGCCAGCCACGACGGCGCAGGAGGGGGCGGAGCTGGCGGTATGATCATGATCGATGCCGACTCTATCATCGGCTCTGGCACGCTCTCGGTTCGCGGCGGACATGGAGGTTCGACTCATTCAACGCTCTACCTGTGCGGTCCCGGCGGAGGTGGTGCTGGCGGCGCTATCCTTCTGCGCTCGGCATTACCGAGCGGCGTTCGTGCGCACGTGGAGGCCGGCACGCCCGGTGCTGCGCGCCTGAGCACGTTACCCGCGCTGGTGACCGATCACGGTGCACGTCCGGGTGGCGATGGACTTGTTGTACCGATGCTGCCTGCCTGGAAGGACCGACTGCCGCTGCGCTCAAAGCCGCGCATCTACAGTGCCGATAGCGTTGTCGAACGCGGAGGCGCGACCAACCTCTGGGTCGATGATGCGTTGGTCGTACGATGGCTCGATGATGTGACGGTGATCTCTGCCGACTCCTGTCTGACACCACCAATCGACAGCGGTCAATGGTTCAGGGCGCTGATCACGACAGCTGATGGCTGCGTGACGATCGACAGCGTGCACGTCCGTCCCAAGCCCACAGCACCATCGCTGATCGTCAGCATCGGAGATCTCAGGGGGCGCGTCGGCGACAGCATTGATATCTACCTGAACGTCCGCATGACCTCGCCGGCAAGCAC
>DNLG01000113.1:12060-12271 GCA_003488525.1 Bacteroidota bacterium
GTACTGTTCGGAAGCGCCGCACGCACCTTGTGCTGCCCTTTCGCCTAAGCACGTCAGGGGGCTCAACGTATCGGCGCGACCGGCTCGTGGCCGTGTTGGGCGACTCGGCCAAGGTGCAGATCAGCATCGACAGCGTTGTTCTTACTGCATCGTCGGCGCCCGTGAACCTGCGACGGATTCATGGAACGTTCACTCTGGAAGATCTCTGTCG
>DNLG01000113.1:12587-24825 GCA_003488525.1 Bacteroidota bacterium
ATTCCCGTCTGGCTCTCCGGCAGCGACTGACTCTACCGCCTGGTGGTATTCGTAAGTAGCATGGCCCGGACGCGACCGCGTCGCCATCCTTCGGACTGCTCGTCTGTCACTCTACCCGGACCGATCGACACGTTACCGAGAATGACGTCTTCATCTCCGTCGCCGTCCAAGTCGGCAACATCGCTCACAAGCCAGCGACCGACCTCCGCCTGAGGTATCGTCCACGTAGCGCGCTGAGGTGTAAAAGCGGCCGTCTCGAATCTCAGAAGATCATACGTTCCGCGGTCCAGTCGAGGGAAGTAGCTAAAGGACAGAAGATCTACCGTACCGTCTGCATCAAAGTCACGGGCCAGTGCGCCATACGCACCGTCGAGGTGTCTCCATTGACGTCTCTTCCAGGGTCCACGTTTCTGTTGATCATACACGTAGACGCCGTGATACGGTTTGTAGGGAGGCATGAGGTAGTCGCCGTTATCGCCTGCGGTGACGAGCATTTCATCGGAGCCGTCGTTGTCGATGTCTGCAAAGCTGAACGATGACGAACCATAGCTCGGAGGATGCGTCACAAGCTCCACCTGCTCAAATCGCCCCTTGCCGCGATTGATGTAGGCGAAGACACCCTCACGTGCCTGAGCCATCAGCGCAACGATGTCCGGACGACCATCGGCATTCAGGTCACGCACGAAGGTTTTGATCGCCCCGGGCGTCGGAGTTAGTTCATGATAGCGCCAGCCCGTGCCGCGCGACTCAAACCAGCCGAGACGGCCAAGCATGTTGCCGTACTCGCAGACGATGAGATCGTCGCGACCATCAGCGTTGAGGTCTGCAGCGACTACATGCGTCGGACGGCGCAGCGAATCAATGAGCTTTGTGACGAGATACCGAGCCCCCTGACGAGTCACACGCAGAAGACTTCCGACAGCAGAATCGTGCGGCAGCAGCTTGCCCATGTTGGTAACGTACCATGCCTGGCGCCGCACCTCGACACAGCTCGGAGGTCCGCCGATGTCGATGGTCTCGGTTGCCATGCCGTTGAGATCATACAGCGTGAGTGTGCCGAGAAGCGCATCACCGGTAATGATCGTTCTCGACGAACTATCGAAGCGGACAAGCGACGTCATCGGCACCTCTTCGGGGGCCATGAGAAGCTTGACGTCAAAGAGCGAGGACATGCCCACGGGGCTGACCGAGGCGGGAGCCGGCAGGGAATCGGGTGCATTATCGATGTACCAGTTGGCAACCGTAAACCAGTCGTCCTCGGACATTGACGCTGCGGACGGGTACATCGCCTTGAGGTCATGAGGCATCAGCTCACGGTCGACCATCGGGTCGAGCCCCATGTACTGACGCATCATCGGAAACACCTTCGCCAGCCAGGTGGACTTATCGAGGTCCTGCGGAAGGGGCTTGACGTGACACGACTGGCAGTATCGGTCCGACAGGATCTTGCCCGGCTCTTCGACGCTGGCCGCAAGCTGCAGGAGTCCGGCCGCCAGGACTGCAAGGGCGATCGACCCGATCGCCATGCGACTCAGTCGGACAGACCGCATCGACGGAAGATCGTATCGACGTTCTTGAGCATGCGCTGGGGATCAAAAATGCCGTCAAGCTCCTGATCGGTAATGTGACTCATGAGCTCCTGATCCTCGGCAAGCGTCTGACGCAGAGGAAGACGCGTCTGCCACGTGCGCATGGCATTGCGCTGCACCATGCGATAGGCATCTTCACGGGTGATGCCACAGCGCACCAGAGCCAGCATCACCGACTGTGAATAGGGAAGGCCACTGGTGAGTTCCAGATTCCGCATCATGTTGTCGGGATAGACCACCAGACGGTCGATCAGATCGGTGGCCAGATGCAGCATGTAATCAAGTGTGATCGTTGAGTCGGGACAGATCACACGCTCGACCGAGCTATGAGAGATGTCCCGCTCATGCCAGAGCGCATTGTTCTCGATGGCGGCCATGGCATTTCCGCGAAGCAGCCGGGCCAGTCCGCAGATCCGTTCGCTGACGATCGGATTGCGCTTATGCGGCATGGCCGACGATCCCTTCTGTCCCGGCGAAAAGTACTCTTCGGCTTCCAGCACCTCAGTGCGCTGCAGATGTCGAACCTCGGTGGCGATCTTCTCCAGAAACGCGCCAACGATGGCGAGCGTCGTCAGGTACTCGGCATGACGGTCACGCTGGATGACCTGCGTGCTGACCGGCGCCGGTTTGAGTCCGAGTTTTTCGCAGACATACTCTTCGACAGCAGGGGATAGATGCTCGAATGTGCCGACCGCCCCGGAGATCATTCCAACGCTGATGGTCGAAAGTGCATGCTCCATGCGCGTGATGCTGCGACGGCATTCCTCGTGCCATAGCGCAAGCTTCAGTCCGAACGTTGTCGGCTCAGCATGAATGCCGTGCGAGCGTCCGATGCAGACCGTGTTCTTGAATTCGATCGCACGCCGACGAAGGATCGACTGCAGGACCTTGAGATCCTCCAGGATCAGCACCCCGGCCTGCTTAAGCTGCACGGCAAGACACGTATCGAGCACGTCACTCGACGTCATGCCCAGATGGATAAACCGCGAGGCCGGACCGACATACTCGGCAACGTTCGTGGTGAAGGCGATCACATCATGCTTTGTGGTCTGCTCGATCTCAAGAATGCGCTCAACGTCAAACGACGCTTTGGCCCGGATCTGGTCGACGGCGTCTTGAGGAATCACGCCCAAATCGGCCTGTGCTTCACAGGCCAGGATCTCGATCTCCAGCCAGATGCGGTACTTGTTTTCATCAGACCAGATTGCGCCCATGTCAGGACGCGTATAACGCTCGATCATCGAGGTGCTTCGCTGTCAGTGGAGGAAATGAACGTGCAAAACTACGACGCGCCCGGCGCGCAGCGCCGATGAACTCATCGTGGGCGAAACTCCTGGTGGTACTCCGGTGCAAACGTCAGCGGGTCATCTGCCGGGTGGCCTGCGTGCAAAAGTTTCCACGCGGCATAGGCCACAAAGCGTCCCGATAGTCTCGTCAGGCCGCTCACGGGGTGAGCATCAACAAGCTCAGCACCGGGGCCGACGCATAGCATGCGCGATTCTCGAAGTGCAGAAAGTTCATCCTTGCGCACCAGGCGCACTTCGGCAAGGTGCCGTTCACTGCTCAGGGGGCTTTGGGCCACGTACACCAGGTCGGCATGCGATGGAATCACGCACAGCATTGAAGTGCATCCGCTGAGCGCAGCCACCTCGGACGATGCGTGAAAAAGGGCCGTGGCTGTCGGTACGCCGATCAACTTGGCACCAGAGCCAACACAGAGCCCCTTGGCAAGAGCTACGCCAATACGCAGGCCGGTGAAAGAACCCGGACCCGACGAGACGGCCACATAGTCGAGGCGCTGGACGTCGATGTCTGCATCAGCGCAGGCCTGCTGGACCAGTGCAGCCAGACGCGCATCATGCACATTGGGCCGGAGGATCTCCACCGACACAACGAGACGGCGATCGACCGATACGGCGACGCTGCAGACACTTCCACTGGTCTCGATAGCAAGTAGCGCTGACATGATCTACTCCTGTATCTCGGGCTGACTGACTGTGCGCACGAGACCGGCAAAATGCTCAATCACATGCAGAGCTTCGGTGCGTTCGGTGATCTGCGCTTCGATCACCAGCCGCTTCCCATTCTGCACGAGGCGGGCATTGGGCATCTGCGTCAGCGGGGCAAGTATGCCCTTGAACACGCGCTCGTACCACTGCGTGTTGTCCTCCGACGGAAGTTCGATGACCAGCCGCGGCTGCCGCACACTTACGCGGACAAAGCCAGTGGGCATGGCGGCGATGCGGAGGCGGACGGCAAACAGAAGCTCTTCGGCCTCCGGCGGCAACGTCCCGAAGCGGTCCCGAAGCTCGTCATAGACCACATCCACCATACGTGGTTCGTGCGCGTTGTAGAGTCGACGGTATATCTCGTAGCGCTCGGTGTCCGACGGCACGTAGGCCTTCGGAATGAGTGCATCGGTATCGAGCTCGACGGCAACGTCCTCATTGGTAAAGTCCACGCGCTGCTGACGTTCATCATGAAACAGACTCTGAAACTCCTCCTGCCGCAGCTCGAGAACTGCCTCGTCGAGGATCTTCTGATAGAGCTCGAATCCCATCTCCAGAATAAAGCCGCTCTGCTCGCCACCGAGCAGGTTTCCGGCACCACGGATCTCCAGATCTCGCATGGCAAGCTGGAAGCCTGACCCGAGATCGGTAAACTCTTCCAGGGCCTGCAGCCGCCGAAGAGCAACGCGCGAAAGCGTATGCGGAGGGGGGATCAGCAGGTAGCAGTATGCCTGAATGTTGGAGCGGCCGACGCGGCCCCGAAGCTGATACAGCTCGGCAAGACCAAAGTTATCCGAGTTGTCGATGATGATGGTGTTGGCGTTGGGGATATCCAGACCCGACTCAATAATCTTGGTCGCGATCAGCACGTCGAAGCGACGCTCGAGGAATCCCTCCATCACATCCTCGAGTACCTCGCTGTCCATCTGACCGTGAGCCACGGCAACCCGCAACGAAGGCACCAGCATCTTGATCTTCATCGTCAGCTTGTCCATGTCCTTGATGCGGTCGGTGACCACGAAGGCCTGCCCGCCACGCTCAAGCTCACGAAGCAGCGCCTCGCGAAGAATATCGTCGTGCCATTCCACGATCTCGGTGCGGATCGGAAGTCGATTGCGAGGGGGCGTTTCGATGACCGACAGGTCACGAGCTCCCATGAGCGAGAAATTCAGAGTGCGCGGAATCGGTGTTGCCGTGAGCGTGAGCGTGTCGACGGTCGTTCGCAGCTGACGCAGCTTCTCCTTGGCAGCAACTCCGAAACGATGCTCTTCGTCGATGATCAGCAGTCCGAGATCCTTGAAAACCACGTCCTTGCTCAGCAGACGATGCGTGCCGACGACGATATCGGCCGTGCCGTCACTGATGTGAAGCAGTATGTCCTTCTGCTCCTGTCGCGAGCGAAAGCGCGAGAGAACTTCGATACGCACCGGATAGCGACGCAATCGGTCACGGAACGACACGCCATGTTGCTCAGCCAGAATAGTTGTCGGAACCATGACGGCAACCTGCTTACCCGCCTGTACGGCTTTGAACGCCGCCCGAATGGCAACCTCTGTCTTGCCGAAGCCGACATCTCCGCACACCAGGCGGTCCATCGGGGTAGGTTGCTCCATGTCGAACTTCACTTCCGAGGTCGCGCGGGTCTGATCAGGCGTATCCTCGTACTGAAACGACGCCTCGAATTCATTCTGCCAGACGCTGTCGGCCGGGAACGAAAAGCCCGGCTGGGCCTTTCTGGCCGAATACAGCTTGATGAGGTCACGGGCGATGTCCTTGATGCGCGTCTTGGCGCGTGCCTTCTTGCGCTCCCAGTCACCCGAACCGAGCTTGGACAGCTTGGGAACCGCATCTTCCTGACTGGAGTATTTCGAGAGCTTGTGAACGTAGTTCAGGTGAACATAGAGGATATCGCCACCGGCGAACTCGAGCTTGACGCATTCCTGCGATGAGCCGCCGATGGTGATCGTCTGCAGACCCAGATAGCGTCCGACTCCCTTGTCCTCATGGACCAGCAGGTCACCGGCAGAGAGCTGTTGCAGCTCACGAAGGGAGAAGCCCGTTTCGGAGCGTCGAGGCCGGCGCTGCGCACGCTGACGTCCGAACACCTGATGCTCGGTCATGCACGCCAGCGAAACATCGTCCCAGATAAATCCCGTGCTCAGAGATGCCGATACCCAGGTCGACTGATGCAGGGCCGAGAGCAGGCGATCGGCCGCAGTCGAGTCATCGGCCTCGATCTGCTCGACAACGCTCTCGCATAGCTCACCGAGGCGCTTGACGTTCTGCTGCCCGTCAGCACCGATGTACGTGGCGAACGAGCGGGACTGCAATCCGGCGCAGGTGCGCATCAGCTGCTCAACAGACGCCCCCATGGATGGCTGTGGCTGGCATTTGACAGAGATGTCGGCATCGGCCAGTGGATTGATCCTGAGGACAGTTCCCAACGCCCCGAGGCGCTCGCGCTCTGCCTCCAGAGACCGTGCATGTAGCTCCGAGTCGACCGATTCCGGGGCATCGACAACAAACAACGCTCCGGTTGGCACATGATCAAGTATCGTGGACTCAAGTGATGAATCGTCCTGATGGTACATCCTGCCGAGCAGCGTCACCGACGTATGCTCGCGAATACTGCGCTGAGAGAGCGGTTCGAACTCGCGGATCGAATCGATCACATCGCCCCAGAACTCCAATCTCAATGGGCTTTCCCATCCCGAAGGGAAGACATCAATGATACCGCCACGAACGGCGAGCTGACCCGGCTTGGACACGTGATCGGTGCGTTCAAAGCCCCCTTCAAGAAGGTCCTTGATCACGGTGTCGTAATTGACGTTCTGACCACGTTCCAATGTCATCGTAGCCCGGCGGATCTCCCCGGCAGCGGGCGCACGCAGGGCGAGCGCCGGGGCAGAGAGCACCACGACGTATCGCTTGCCTTCATGCATTGCACCAAGCGCGTCCATCTGCTCATGATGCACCATTCCGCCTGCCGCAAGAGCACTGTGACGCTGAGCACCATGAATGCCGATCACCGTCTGCGAGCCAAGCAGCACCGAAAGGTCATGCGTATAGACATCGACATCTGCATCATCGGCGACGATGACGACGATCGACATGTTCCCGAGAGTCCAAAGCGCCGATACAAGTACCGATCGTGAGGAACCGGCAAGAGACTTGATCGACGCCATTCCGTGCGACGTCAGACGTCCGGCACACTGCACCACACATGGTGCCTGGCGGACCATGTCGATAACGCTGTCGTATCCCTGAAGTGGTTCTTTCATTCCGTGTTCAGTCGCAGATGGTAGGGGGCTTTTCAGCGACGCCGCTGTGACTCCAAGTATTCCCGCATCTGACGCTGGCGTTCCATCTTGCGGTTATAGCGCTCGCACATGCCACCGTTGAGCACGAGCATCAGAAGAACTGCGCCAAAGGCCACTCCCATGACGATCGGAATCACGGGGGTCTTCTTCTGGGGAATCGACGAATTGTCGCTCATCCATGCCTCTGAGGCGTACGAAGGGCGATGGCACACCACTCGGTCTCGCTCATGATCTCATCGATCACGCAGCCGGAGGCCAAAAAGGGGGCGCACACGTCGTCGGCATCGTAGCGAAGAATTCCCGACAACAGGATCATCCCGCCAGGTTCGACGGCCTCAACGAATGAGTCGGCGTAGGGGATGACCAGGTGCCGGTAGAGATTTGCAGCCAGTCCCGTGCTCTTCGGCAGATGTACCTTCTGCAGCTCGACGTGTTCGAGTCTGACGGTCTCTTCGACACCGTTGCGGCCGATGTTCTCAAGGGCGTTGGAGTATGACCATTCGTCGTTGTCGAAGGCATACACCGACGAAGCACCTAACCGAGCGGCCAGGATCGCCAGTACGCCAGTTCCGGTACCGACGTCAATCCATGAGCTGCCCGGCGTGACGTGTTTCTCGATCAGCCGGCACATCATCCTTGTTGTGGAGTGATGCCCCGTGCCGAAGGACATCTTGGGAGTGATCACCAGTCGCATGCTCTGCGACATCGGCTCGGCGTGCCATTCGGGAACGATAACGATGCGTTCATTGACCACCACCGGCTCGATGCTCGATTCCCACTCGGCATTCCAGTTACGGTCGTCAAGAACCTGCACATGAGCCCCGTGAAGTCTGACATTGACGGCGGCAAGCTCGTCAGCAATGGCGGCTTGATAATCTGCCTGCCAGTCGTTCTGGTCGAAGCATACCGTCATCGAATCCATACCCTGTTCGATCCCCACGATCGGATACCCGCTCAGGACACCGACGGCAACGTCGGAATCCTCATCGTGGATGCTCAGTGTAAGCATGACATATCGTGTCGGCATGACCTCTCGCTGTAATTTTGCAGTGCGAAACTACGCTGTGAACCGACACAGCACTCTCGACCACCGGTGAGTTCCCACGGAGTCCCCTGCATGACCAATCACGAACGTGCTGCTGGTATCAAACTCGTCATCATGGATGTTGACGGAACGCTCACCGACGGAGCTATGTATTACTCGACCCGCGGTGAAGAGCTTAAACGCTTTTCTACCCGAGATGGCATGGGTATTACACTGCTGCACAAGGCAGGCATCTCCACGGCAATCATCACCAGCGAGAACACGGAAATCGTTCTGCGCAGGGCCCAGAAACTTGGCATTACCGAGGTGGTGATGGGTAGCCACGACAAGACGACAACATTCCACGACATCTGTCGTCGTCACGGGCTCGACGCTGAAAGCATTGCGTATATTGGTGACGACGTTAATGACCTGCATGTGATGCAGTTATGCGGCCTGAGCGGATGTCCCTCTGATGCGGTGGCCGCGATCCGTAACGTCGCCCACGTCGTGTGTTCTTTGCCCGGAGGTAACGGCGCGGTTCGGGAATTCGTCGAGTTCATTCTCACGGCTCAGGACAAAAACGTCACCATCCCTGAGCGCTGGTAACAAGAGGTCAATATGGAAGACACCACCAACAACAACAACGGCTCCTACACGAGGGGCTTTCTTATGGGCGCCCTGGTGGGCGGAGCCATCGGCGGCATCGTGGCTCTTTTGTTCGCTCCGAAGAGCGGTCGCGACCTTCGGCGTGATATCGCCGATAAGACCGAAGAGGTCTACGACAAGGCGCAGAAGTACTTCAACAAGGACGAGGCCCCTCGCGAGTTCGACGATGTGATCAATGAAGGGCGCCTGCGTGCAGAACGCATCGTTACTTCGGCCCGCTCTCAGGCAGAGAACATTCTTTCGAATGCAGAACAGGTGCTTCGTGATGCCAAGAGCCGTGCCCACCGTCCGGCACACGGCGGGGGAGTTGAATCGCATTCTTCGGAGTCCTGACAATGGACAATACCGTACTGGTAATCTCCGCTACAATCGCTCTTATCTCCGCTACAGCGCTCTGCGTCATCGCTTCGGTCGGCATCCTGCGCCTTCTGCGCAATGTTGACCGGATGACTCATTCGGTTGAAGGCATGCAGGCCGACATGCGCGACGTAAAGCAGTCACTCAAGCCTGTCCTGGAAAAGTCTGCCGCCGTGCTCGATCAGACGCAGCGCACGATCTCGCGTGTCGACGAAGATCTGAAGAAGCTGTCGGCCGGTGCCGACACCTTCAAGCTGATTGCCGAAGACGTGCGTGCTCTCGAGCACCTGCTTGTGTCGACGGTTCGTCCGTCGGTCGAAGAGCTGGCATCTTTCCTTAGCGGAGTGGTTGGCGGCGTCACGTCGCTGGCCAAGAGGCTCACGAGAACCTTCTCCTAGGGCCTACTTCTTTCCCTTGCGGAGCTGTTTTTCAACGTCGACCCCGTATGAGGCCACAAGCGCCCGTACGTCGTCGTAGGCCGCATCGGACGTTCGCTGAAATCCCTCAACGCTGGCGATGGTCATGAGAGCCTTCTTGCCTTCTTCGGTGCGCTGAAATGACAGCAGCGCATCGCTGATCCGGCTGACAATGGACCTGTCGAGCCCCTTGCGCACCACAACCGGATCATTCGGGATCTCATCGGTCAGAGCAAGCACGCGCACCTTCTGGAACACATCAGGGTGCTCGGTCTTGATCTTCGTTCGCGCGTCAAGCTGTTCGCCGGTTATGGTATCCGGCCGGGAATAGAACACCGCCCCGGCATCAACGTCGCGCGTGTAGACCTTGGTCACCACCTGATTATGACCATAGGCGAACATCTCCTGTCGGGGGACGATACCCCTTCGACGGAGCATGTCCTTCGGGTAGATGTATCCCGATGTGCTCGACGGATCGACATAGGCGATGGTCTTGCCACGAAGCTGCTCAAGCGAGGTGATTCCGCTTTCGGCGTGGACAATGAACTCGCCTCGGTAGGAGAGCTCGCCGTAGCGCCGAGCTACACGCATCACGGCACTGGCGCCATATTTCTTATGCGCCAGCAGATACGAAAACGTGTTCATGATGGCCATGTCAGCCCGGTTCGTCCCAAAAGCCTCGACGACGGTGATATAGAAGTTCGGAACCGCAACCGTCACAGCCAGCCCCGTCTTAGCCGTTATGTACCTGGCAAGGACCTCGCCGTCGCGGATGATCGCCTGCGCGTCCGTCGAAGGGGTGAGCATGATCCGGACTGGATTAGACTCTGAGCCAAGGGGCTCCTCGCCACGCAACAGGGGACGCACCGAGAGCCATGTCAAAATGGCGAGGGTTGCAAGAAGGTAAACCGATGCTGGTCGCATGCTCAAAAGAATGGTGGTTCCTGTGGATTTCAGTCCATACGCTATACGGCAGGTGTTCCGTAACTTCGCGGCTTCTAAGTTACGACATCCATCTCTCGACAGAGGACATTGAGGAACGCATGAACATCCATGAGTATCAGGCCAAAGAGCTTCTCCGTTCGTACGGCGTGCCCGTACTAAAGGGTAAGGCCGTCTTTTCATCTGTTGACGCCGGTGCCGTGGCCTTCACGGACTTCGTCTCCCAGGGTGCCAAAGCCATCGTCGTCAAGGCACAGATCCATGCCGGCGGACGTGGCAAGGGAACGGTCCACAATCCGGAGACCAACGAACCGATCGAGATCGATGGTAAGCCCCTTCGCGGCGTCTCCGTCCTGACAAGCGGAAACCTGGCCGACCGCGCTTTTCAGGTTGCTGAGGGACTTCTCGGTAACAAGCTCGTGACCATACAGACGGGTGCCGAGGGCAAGATCGTTCGCCGCGTCTTCATCGAAGAAGGCTGCAGCATCGGTCACGAGTATTACTGTTCGATCCTTCTCGACCGTGGCCGTGGACAGAACCTGATCATGGTCTCGACCGAAGGTGGCATGGACATCGAGGAAGTTGCCGAGCACTCCCCGGAAAAAATCATCAGGGTGCATGTGGATCCGGCAACGGGATTTCAGCCATTTCTGGCCCGCGAGCTCGCCTTCGGCCTGGGCTTAAGTGGCAGTGCTTTCAAAAGCTTCCTCTCGTTCATTACGAAGCTTTACAACGCCTATGTGGCCATGGATTGCGCGATGATGGAGATCAATCCGCTGGTGGTGACCACTGATGGCGAGTTTATTGCCCTTGACGCCAAGGTAAACTTCGACGACAATGCTGAGTTCCGCCATCCAAACTGGGCCGACCTTCGTGACGTGTCCGAGGAAGATCCGCTTGAAGTCGAGGCCGGCAAGTACAGTCTGAACTATATCAAGCTTGACGGAAACGTCGGCTGCATGGTCAACGGCGCTGGCCTGGCTATGGGCACCATGGACATCATCCAGCTGGCTGGCGGACGTCCGGCAAACTTCCTGGACGTGGGCGGCGGGGCTAACGTGGAGCGCATTGCCAACGCCTTCAGGATCATGATGAGCGACCCGCACGTCGAGGCCGTTCTGATCAACATCTTCGGCGGCATCGTGCGCTGTGATCGGGTAGCCAACGGCATTCTTCAGGCGTTGCAACAAGTCGAGGTCAAGGTTCCGGTGATCGTACGTCTGGACGGAACCAACGCCGTTGAAGCTCGCGAAATCCTTCAAAGCTCCGGGCTTAACTTCTTGGTAGCAGCCACGTTGCAGGATGCCGCAGACCGTGTAACAGAGGCGCTCGGGACGACTGCTTCTGCAACATAATCTGCATTATGTAAACTAAACAGATTCCACACCAGCCCCTTTCCTGACCGATGTCTAAGAATCGCTTCCTCGACCTGGCTACCATGGCGGTGATCGTCAGCGTGGCATTCACGCGGCTGTTGCCGCATTGGCCAAACTTCACGCCGGTGATGGCCGTGGCTCTTTGTGGAGGCCTGCTTTACTCCGATCGGCGGAGTTATGTCGTCCCCCTCATGGCCATGATCCTTAGCGACATAGCCATGGGCTTTGCTTTCGGGATCGAGTACGCACTGCATTCGACGCAGCTGTATGTCTACGCCTGCGTGGCGGCGACGGCGTTTCTTGGACGCTCGATGTCATCGATGAAGACCACCGCTGCCGTTGGCCTCGGCGGTCTTGCTTCGGGCATCGGATTCTTTCTGATTACCAACGCCGCCGTTTGGCTGCACGGGTCCATGTATCCGCACACGATCGATGGACTTCTGGCTTGTTACGGGGCCGGACTTGCCTTCTACCGCGACTCAGGAAATTTCCTCCTCAACGGCGTCGTCTCAACGTGGCTCTTTGCCAGCGTGATC
>DNLG01000113.1:25170-26806 GCA_003488525.1 Bacteroidota bacterium
GTGCGTGCGCACAGCTCGTGAATGGGGACGGAATTCGGAATGGGATGTCGATGACGCCATGCCTGCGCGTGCGCGCAGCGTGGCATTACGCTGATTCTAATCGCGATTACATCGGACAGTCAACCATTTCATTCACATTTCTGTGCAGGAGTATGAAACGAGTTTTCTACCTCTTTGCGGTCATCCTTGCTACGGTGTTCGTAGCAACGGCACAGGACCGAACAATCACCGGTACCGTCACCGATAGAGACGGTACGGCGCTTTCGGGAGCTGTCATTCAGGTCAAGGGAACGAAGACGGGAACGTTCTCTCGAAACAATGGCACGTATTCGATCAAGGCCGCAGATGGTGCGACCCTGGTCTTCAAACTTGTCGGCAAAAAGGCCCGTGAGGTCAGCGTTGGCGAGAACAACGTCATCAACATTGTTCTTGAAAACGATGATGCACGTCAGTCTGAAGTCGTCGTCACCGCGATCGGTCTTGAGCGATCAAAAAAGTCGCTCGGGTATTCGACGCAGGAACTCGGTGGTGATCAAATCGTTGCCTCCCGTGAGAGCAACGTCGTTAACTCTCTGGCGTCGCGCGTGGCGGGCGTTCAGGTGAACAACTCGACGGGCGTTCCCGGCGCTTCGTCGTACATCCGCATCCGCGGATCCTCGTCGCTCACGGGCGACAATCAGCCGCTGTTTGTTGTCGATGGTATTCCGATCGATAACTCACAGGTTGCGTCGGAAGGAACCACGGGTAGCGTTGCCTATTCGAACCGCGCCATGGATATTGACCCGAACTCGGTCGAGAGCATGACGGTTCTTAAAGGTCCTGCCGCGACGGCTCTCTACGGCATCCGTGCTGCCGGCGGCGCTATCATCATCACGACCAAGAAGGGTCGCGCATCTGATGGCAAGGTCAACATCAGCGTGGACGGCTCCTGGGCTTTCGACGAAGTGAACAAGCTTCCCGAGCTTCAGTCAAAGTGGTCGCAGGGTGCTGGTGGACGTTATGCGTTCTCATCGGGTGCTTCCCGTGCATGGGGCGCTCTGATCGACACGCTGCGTTTCGACGGAAACTCAGCCTACAAGTGGGATCGCCGCGGTGCCATTGTCGGTCAAAGCAACCCTGCTGCAAAGCAGGATCAGCCAGTGACGGCCGTCAATCCAGCCGATGCGTTTTTCCGCACCGGGCTCACCCAGAATCAAACCGTCACCATGTCCGGCGGCAGCCAGGCAGCCACATACCTTGTTTCGTTCTCCAACCTGAACTCGGACGGCGTTGTTCCGAACTCATCATGGGCGAAGAAGAACCTCAAGGTCAGCAGCAGTTCATCCGTAGCGAAGAATGTTACGGCCTCTGCCAACATCAACTATGTGAACTCAGGCGGTCGCCGTATCCAGCAGGGCTCGAACGTTTCCGGCGTCATGCTGAGCTTGCTGCGCACCCCTCCAACGTTCGATAACGCTAACGGATATGGCCAGGATGCCGTAACCACGCCAGAAGCATATCGCTTCCCCGATGGTACCCAGCGTACGTATCGTGCAGGCGTCGGCTATGACAATCCGTTCTGGACCGTTAACGAGAACGTCTTTACCGACGAGGTCAACCGCTTGTTCGGTAACGCACAAGTTGACTGGTCGATCAC
>DNLG01000113.1:27071-32522 GCA_003488525.1 Bacteroidota bacterium
CTGATCGTCACATGGAATACGGACCTGACGGATGATATTCATCTTCAGGCCCTCGTCGGTCAGAACCTCTACTCCTCAGACTTCAACTTTGACTATGCTCAGGCTGATGGAGTGGGCGACCCGACGAACCCCGGTGCGATCAACAACTACGCTGGTCGTATCGCCAATCAGGGCATTTCCAGCAAGCGCACGATGGCCTACTACACAGACCTGCGCTTTGACTACAAGAACGCCCTGTTCTTCAACTTCACCGGTCGTAACGAGTGGTCAACAACGCTTCCTGAAGCAAACAACTCGTTCTTCTACCCATCGCTTTCGGTTTCGGCAGTTCTTACCGAACTGATGCCTGAACTCCAGAGCGACGTGATCAGCTTCATGAAAGTCCGTGCCAATTATGCTGCTGTCGGTAAGGACGCGCCGATCTACGGTACAAACACTGGTTTTGTTTCTGCCGGTTATGGTGACGGCTGGACCAATGGCGTGACCTTCCCATTCGGCGGTCGCATCGGATATTCGCTGGCCGACAATCTGGCAGCTCCGGACCTTCGTCCGGAAAGCACAACCTCGATGGAGTTTGGCTTTGACATCTCGCTGTTCGATAACCGCTTGTCGATGGACGTTACGTTCTACGACCAGACCGGTGAAGACCAGATCTTCTCAGTGCCGATCGCAACGTCAACAGGATATTCCTCGCAGCTGAAGAATGCCGGTTCGATCAGCAACAGCGGCATTGAACTGGTGCTTTCCGGCACGCCGATCATGACGGCTGACTTCCGCTGGGACGTCACGGTGAACTTCACCAAGAACACCGTCGAAGTGGTTGAACTCGCTCCCGGTGTCGATAACATCTTCCTCGGTGGATTTATCGGTTCATCAGTTCGTGCCGTCAAGGGTCTGCCCTACGGCTCGATCTTTGGCTTCGGCTGGGCACGTGATTCGGCAACAGGCCGGGTTCTCATTGATGATGACACAACGTCGGACAACTTCGGTTATCCGATCCTCGACGAGACCGAAAAGGCATTCGGAAGCTTCAACCCGGACTGGCTTATGGGTATCCGTAACTCGTTCACATGGAAGGGGCTCACCCTCTCTGCCCAGCTCGACATCCGTCAGGGCGGCGTGATGTGGAACGGTACTCGTGGCGCGCTGTACTTCTTCGGAACCCACAAGGAGACCGAAGATCGTACGGGCACCAAGGTGTTCGACGGTGTGAAGGCGTCGAATGGTGCAGACAACGATATCGCCGCTCCGTATGGAGAGAGCTGGCTTTCTCTGGGCAACGGTAACGGCTTCTTCGGAAGCAATACCGAAGACTTCATCGAAGATGCGAGCTGGGTGCGTCTGCGTGAGCTGACGCTGTCGTACGTCATCCCTGCCAGCATGATGGAAGCCACACCGTTTAGCGGACTGACTGTATCGTTCACGGGACGTAACCTGTGGCTGAGCACAGGTTACAAGGGTGTTGATCCAGAAACAAGCCTTCTCGGCGCCAGCAGCGGCCAGGGCTTGGACTACTTCAACATGCCAAGCACCAAGAGCTATGTGTTCTCGTTCAGCCTGAACTTCTAACCCAACATATCGATGCCACAATCAAGGAAACCAACGATTATGAAACGATATCTCATTGGGTTTTGCAGTGCGTTGCTCATCGTCCTTACGGCGTGCGACAACTGGATCGACCCAAAAATCAACGTTAACCCGAATACGCCCGAAACGGCAGCCTATACCGTAGTGCTACCGACGGTTCAGGCCGGCATGGCATACGTCATGGGTGGTGACTTCGGTCGCTACACCAGCGTGCTGAACCAGCAGAACACGGGCGTCGACCGTCAGCACCTCGGTATCTACAACTATCAGTTTACTGAGAGCGACATCAACAACGCATGGAATACCATGTACACCGGACCTCTGAACGATCTGGCCATCATGATCGAACGTGCCAAGAATGACGGTGCCCCGCACTACCAAGGGGTGTTTCAGGTACTGATGGCCTATGGTGTTATCACGACAACTGACCTCTGGGGTGATGTACCGTATTCAGAGGCTCTTCAGGGGGCGAAGGCCACCGAGCCAAAGTATGATTCACAGGAGAGCATCTACATCGCCATCAATGCGCTGCTCGACGATGCGATCAAGAATCTTACGGCGGCTACGAGCAACCTCAAGCCCGGTAGCGATGACCTGATGTATGGCGGAAAGGTTACCAGCTGGGTCAAGGCAGCAAACTCGCTCAAGGCCCGCATGGCGATTCACCTGGCTGAGCGTAGTGCCGCTGCTTCATCAGCTGCCCTGGTCGCAGCAGCAGCCGGTATTGCGTCCAATGCCGAGGACTTCCAGTTCACGTTCGGCTCGCTGGAAACAGAAGCTAACCCATGGTACCAGTTCACCACGCAGCGCGACGGCGACCTCACCTTTGGTGTAAAGCTTTCAGAGATCATCACGACGCTGAAGGATCCACGCGGTCCGATCTTCGCCGTGGCTGATTCGACGGGTGCCGTCACCGGTACTTCGCGCATGAACGAGTTCTATGCCGGGATCTCTTCACCGGTTCCGTTCCTGACCTTCACGGAAATGAAGTTCATCGAAGCCGAAGCCAACAATCGTCTCGGCAACAGTGCCGCCGCTCACACGGCGTACCTTGCTGCTGTCACGGCTTCGCTTCAACGCTCAGGCGTTCCGGCCGCAGCGATCACCGCCTATCTTGCCCAACCGGCAGTTGATCCCGGTGCTGATAAGCTGACGCTGGAGAACATCATGACGCAGAAGTACATCGCGATGTATACGCAGGCTGAATCGTGGACGGACTGGCGTCGCAGTGGGTTCCCGAAGCTCTCACCAACGTCCGGCTCCAACATCCCGCGCCGCTTCCCGTATGCCCAGGCCGAGCGCCTGTACAACTCGAAGATGCCGACGGGAACGACCATCTTTGATCGCGTGTGGTTCGACGTGCCGTAAGGCAACAACCCCTGGATCGAAACATCAAAGCCGGTGCACCTCTCGGGGTGCACCGGCTTTTGCTTTTTGGTACGGTAACGTGGAACGTCAGGAAGGCACGCCGGTGACCGTCGTGTACTTGATCACGTGCTTCTTTTCCGGGTGCTGACGCTGATACTCATGGTTGAGCGCAACGGCCGCTTCGTGGAAGCCAGACAGGATGAGCTTGAGCTTGTTTGGATACTCGCAGATATCACCAACGGCATACATGCCTTCGACTGTCGTCATGTAGTTTGTCGGGTCGACGACAACCGCATTTTTGTCGAGGGCCAGACCCCACTGTGCGATCGGACCAAGCTTTGGGGAAAGACCGAAGAGCGGAACAAAATGGTCAACGCTCAGGTCCTCCGTAGAACCATCATTATGTGTGATCGTGACGGTTTGAAGAGCCCCCTGCCCTGCCAGTGCCGTGACCTGCGCGTCGGTGATCATCGAAATGCGTCCCTGGTCAGCCAGCTGCTGCGCTTTGGAAACACTATCCGGTGCAGCCCGGAACTGGGCGCTACGGTGGATGAGCGTTACATGCTCGGCAATATCAGCCAGCACGATGGTCCAATCCAGCGCCGAGTCTCCCCCACCGCCGAGAATGACCCGCTTACCACGGTAGAACTCCGGATCCTTGATGATGTACTCAACGCCCTTGTCTTCGAACTGGGCCAGCGTCTCGATCACCGGCTTGCGCGGCTCGAAGCACCCCAAGCCCCCTGCCAGAAAGACCGTCTTTCCATGGATCACCGTGCCACGTGTGGTGGTGATTCGGAACGTTCCATCATCGAGCTTGACGAGCTCTTCGGCGCGTTCGCCCAGCGTGAAGGAGGGCTGAAAAGGGGCTCCCTGCTTAATGAGATTGTCGATCAGGTCACCGGCCAGCACGGACGGAAAACCCGGAATGTCATAGATCGGCTTCTTCGGGTAGATCTCCGCACATTGTCCGCCGGGGATCGGCAAATAGTCAATAAGGTGACATTTCCACTTGAGAAGCCCGGCCTCAAAGACTGTGAACAAACCGCATGGTCCGGCACCGATGACGATAACATCGGTATGATGGACATTCGCCTGTGTTTCCTGTGACGTCATAACGCCGATTTCTCCGTATCTGATGGTTGCGAAAATAATCGAACTCGCACGCCTGATCGCATGACCGCAATCCAGGCAACGCCCCCTATGGCAAGCGCTACCCCCTGATTGGAAACCCACGAGACCATGGCAAACACAAAGCCCTCATAGGGAGTTGCATCAAAAAGCGAGACCAGGCCGACCTGTCCGGCCAGGTGATACACGCCAATAGCACCTGGCGTGGGTGCAATGGTCACCGCCAGCGCAAGGATCACGAGTAGCAATAGTGCGGCGGCTGGGCCTGGATCGGACGTGGAGGCATACGGCATGGCCTTCAGCACAAGCCACGTCGTGAGCGTGTACAGCGCCCAGATCAGCGCCGTGTGCCAGAGAATCAGCACCATCAGCCTGGGCCGCCGCACAGCGTCGAGTCCACGTCGTAGCTTCTGCACCATACTCACGATCGCGCCGGCAAGGCGCGCATGCAGGCGGCCGAGCGTCTGCTCGACCAGGACCTCTCCCCAGCGAGTAAAGAGCACCAGAGCGATCAGCGCCGCAAGAATTGCAAACATCGTCGCCAGACTCAGGATGGTCGACCGTGCGTCGGCCGTGGCAAATGTCGACGGCGAACTGCCCTGCAGACGCATCATGGTAGCGGCAAGCTCGCCCTGGCCGTAGGTCATCACCACCAGAAGAGCCACCAAAAGCGACAGAACATCCAGAACGCGTTCGACCACCACACTGCCAATAGCGGTCTCGGCCGGAAGACCCACACGCTGGGCAAGCACCAGAGGGCGGGCCACTTCACCCGATCGGGGCACGAGCGCGTTGGCGGCATAGCCGATCATCACCGCGCTGAACGCTGTGCTAAGCGGCACATCAACGCCGTTGGGCCGCAGAAGGATCTGCCAGCGAATGGCGCGGCTTACGTGTGCAAGCAGCCCTGTGATGGTTGCAGCGATGATCCAGAAAGGATCCGCGGCGAGCATATCGCCGAGAAACCTCGACATGTCGATCGATCCCATGCCGCTGATGAGAAACATCGACGTCAGCACCAGGAGCGCCAGCGGAAGGAGATAGGTTATCAGAAGACGCAGAACCTTCGGCATGTCAGCTCCTGCTTACCTTCTTTGCGCGGACAGCTTTCTTGGCGGGCATCGCATTGTGCTGCTCATAAAAACTACGAAGCGCCGCGCCGGTGTGCGAAGTCGCATGCTGAGATACCTGATGGGGCGTCCCGGCAGCAACAATGTATCCACCATGCTCTCCCCCTTCCGGCCCGACGTCGATCACCCAGTCGGCCGAGCTGATCACATGCAGATTGTGCTCAATGATCAGCAGCGTATGCCCCTGGTCGACAAGACGGTCAAAGGACTGAAGAAGCTTGGCGACATCATCGAC
>DNLG01000113.1:32811-43203 GCA_003488525.1 Bacteroidota bacterium
ACTCGCTAAAGTGCAGGATGGCATCGTCCACCGTCATATTGAGCACATCGATGATCGACTTGCCGTTGTAGGCGATCGTACGTGCATCGCGCTTGTAGCGCGAACCGTTGCAGGCCTCACATGGCAGAGTGATATCGGGAAGAAACTGCATTTCGATCTCCACCGAGCCGGCCCCCTCACATGCTTCGCACCGTCCGCCAGAGACGTTGAATGAGAAGTACCCGGCCTTCCAGCCAAGCTGCTTGGCTGTCTGCGTCGAGGCGTACACGTCGCGGATCAGATCAAAAACCTTGATGTAGGTGGCCGGTGTCGATCGCGTTGAGCGCCCGATTGGACTCTGGTCGACCATCTCCACGCCTGTGATATTCTCGAGTCCGTCGATCCTGAGGCACGATCCGGCCTCGCCGGCATACGACCCGAAGGACCTCTGAATACCGGCGTAGATCACGTCGTGAACCAGCGAGCTCTTGCCTGATCCGGACACGCCCGTCACCACACTCATGGTGCCCAGCGGCACGGTCACCGTGTCGCCCTTGAGGTTGTTGTGAAGGGGCTTGACGACAGCGATCTCCGAGCCGGTGCCTTTGCGGAATGTTGATTTCGGCACCACCGATCTGCTTCCGCGTAAGTACTGCGCCGTGAGAGACTCACCGCTGTGAAGCATCTGTTGGAGCGTTCCGCTGAACATGACGCTGCCGCCATGTTCACCGGCGCGCGGCCCGATGTCGATCACGTGATCTGCCGTGCGGATCACATCCAGATCATGTTCGACAACGATCACCGTATTGCCGAGTCCCTTAAGCCGTTGAAGTATGCTCAGCAGACGTCCCGTGTCGCGCGGATGCAGACCTATACTCGGCTCGTCAAGAACGTATAGCGTACCAACGAGTGCACTACCGAGCGATGACGCCAGATTGATGCGCTGGGATTCGCCCCCTGAAAGAGTATGCGAAAGCCGGTCAAGCGTCAGGTAATCAAGTCCGATCTCGCACAGGAGCCGCAGACGACGTCGGATCTCCGAAAGGACCTGGCCGGCGATGGCCATCTGCTGGTCTGTCAGGCGCAGTTCATCGAAGTGACTCCTCGCCTGCTGAAGCGTCATGGCAACCACCGTTGGAAGGTTACAATCGCCAACGAACACCTGCCGTGCCGCCGTGCGCAGGCGCGACCCCTGGCAGCCCGAACATGTCGTGAAACCCCGGTAGCGCGAGATCATCACGCGGTAGTGTGTTTTGTACGATTTCTCCTCAAGCATCTGGAAGAACCCGTCGATGCCGATGAACTTTCCAAAGCCCTTGCGCAGAAGGTCGACCTCTTCGGGCTGCAGGTCACGAAATGGCCTGTCCAGGGGCACACCAAACGCTGCCGCCTCTGCCAGAAGCGCCTTTTGATGGACCCCGAAGGACTCACCACGGAACGGATGCAGAGCGCCGCGCCTGATCGACAGACTGCGGTCAGGAACAACAAGGTTCATGTCCAGCCCGACGCTGCGGCCGAATCCCTGACACTTGGGGCAGGCACCAAAGGGGCTGTTGAATGAGAACAGTCGCGGCTCGGGCTCGACGTAGGTCGTGCGCGTTCGGGCACTCTCGAACCGCGCAGAGAAGAACCGATCCTCGCCGGTGTTCATATGGCGCAGAACAACCCGACCGCCGCCAGCATTGAAGGCCTGCTCGATCGAGTCCGTCAGCCGCGAGATGGATTCGTCGTCATCGCGCACAACAAACCGATCAACCACAACAAACACGTCCGTCTGAGCACCCGGAAGATCCACGATCTCATCCAGCTCCTGCATCTGCGTCGATGCACCGAAGACAAGTCGTGAATAGCCCCTTGCCAGCAGACTTTCACGCACGATATCCAACGTGGCATGCTCTTTCGGGAGCTCAAAAAGAAGGAACAGCCGCGCTCCGGGCATCTCCCGCAGCAGCGTTTCGACCACGGACTGCGGAGTGTCCTTGCGGATCACCTCACCGGTATCCTTGTCGATCACCACCCCGATACGACCGTACAGCAGACGCAGATAGTCATACACTTCCGTTGTGGTGCCGATGGTCGATCGAGGATTCTTTGTGAACGTCTGCTGCTCGATAGCCACAGCCGGCGGAAGGCCCAGAATACTGTCAACGTCGGGCTTGTCCATGCGGTCGAGAAACTGCCTCGCGTAAGCGCTGAGCGATTCCACAAACCGTCGCTGCCCTTCGGCATAGATCGTATCGAAGGCCAGAGAGGACTTACCGCTACCCGATGGCCCCGTGATGACGGTCAGCGCATGGCGCGGAACGTCAACGTCGACGTTCTTGAGATTGTGGACCCTTGCTCCACGGACAGCAATGGTCTTCATGCGTACAGGACCGTTGGCAAGGGGCTCAGATGGTGTCGTTGACTTCAAGGCGAACGGCGAAATTAGGCTTTTTCGCGGCCTAATGGCATTCATCATGGCACGATACTTGCTTATGTGGACAACATCCGGTAATTTGCCGGTCTTGTTTACGTAACTGTCAGGAAATGGAGTCCGATCATGGCTCGTCGCTGTGAACTCACAGGTGTTGGTGTGATGTACGGTAATAACGTGTCGCACGCGAATAACAAAACGCGTCGTCGCTTCTTGCCGAACATTCAAAAGAAGCGTGTTTGGGTGCCTGAAGAAGGTCGCTGGGTAACCGTGAAGATCACGGCAAGCGCTCTGAAGACGCTCGACAAGGTCGGTTATACGGCCATGCGTAAGCGCGCCGCCAAGTAACCCCACTATTGCACACTCTCAAGAAAGGTCGCCGATGCGGCCTTTTTTCGTTGATATCCTGCCATAACTTGCCGTCTGTGACGTCAACGCACCAGTGATTCACCGAAACTCATACATCATGCCATCGCCCCCCGTGCGGTGGGCGCTTAGCGGCGTTCTCCTGTGCGGGCTGACGCTTTTCTGCGCCGCTCAGACTACGCCGGGCACGGTTCGCTCCCGGGCCGATTCCGTGCGCAAGGCCAAGGAATACTTCATTAACGGTACCACACTGCAGATCCAGGGTGGACGCGCCGCCGAAGCGATCCTGGAGTTTCAGCAGGCTCTTCGGTTTGACACGACATCGGCGTGCCTTGCGGCCATTTCACGGTGCTATGTCGAGCTCGGCAAGCTGCAACTGGCTCACGAGTATGTAACGCTTGCGCTGGAGCGAAACAAGACCTCCACCGACGGTTGGGAACTGCTGGCCGAGATCGAGGTGCAGCGCGGTCGCTATGATGAGGGACTTCAGGCCTACGAGCAGATTCTAAAACTGAATCCCTCGCGACGTCATCGGCTGACGCTTGCCCGTCTGTATGAACCGCGCGATGCACGCAGGGCAATCGAGATCTACGAGAATCTGATCGAATCAAGATCAGAGATGTTCGTGCTCGAACGTCTCATGGAGCTGTATCAGAGGCTCAACGACAATTCCGGCCTCTTGCGCACATATTCCCGAGCCGCCGAGCTCGAGCCCTCCAATCCGCGCATCGCCATCAGTCTGGCCTTCGGCTACGTGGGCCAGGGAATGTTCGATGAGCTCGGCGTGATGCTCAGCAGGTGGACCGATAGAGATCCGGAAGTGAATGGTGCTGCACGGGTATGGCTGGCTGCCCTGTCGGCCATGTTCGAGGACTCGCTGGTGGCTGGAATGTATCCCGAGCGCGTTTTGGAACTTGTCGACGAGTCATTCCGTGTGCACTCGGCAGCATGGCCGGTAATGTGCCTGTCGGGAGCCCTTGCCGGATCGATGAACGATACCATTCGCATGGTGCGTCATCTCAATGCCGCCGTTGCCTCGCCCGATGCGATTGCCGAGACATACCTCGAGGCCTTCCGGCTGTCGATGCTGTATGATCTCAACGACCGGGCTACGGGTTATGTCCGTCAGGGTCAGCGAAGGTTTCCCGGCGACATTCGTCTTCTCTACGCCGAGGCCTCGATACACCACGAACAGGGCAACGATGAGGCGGCCATTGCCATCTACCGTAGCATCTTAGAAGTATCGCCCATCGAGGGTGATGCGTGGTCGCAGCTGGGATTTCTCTACGATCGCAACCGTCGCACCGACAGCTCCGATGCATGCTACGAGAAGGCTCTGTCGATCGATCCGCGAAATCCGTTCGTGTGCAACAATTACGCCTATTCGCTGTGTCTGCGCGGAACCGACCTGCCGCGTGCTCTGCAGCTGTCGCAGATCTCTCTCGAGATCGAACCGGAGAATCCGGCATATCTCGACACCTACGCATGGATTCTGTTTCACCTCAAGCGATACGACCAGGCAGAGCAGGCCGCCAAGTCGGCCATTGCCTTCGGCGGCAACGCTACGCACTACGAGCACTACGGACAGATTCTCGAGGCGATGGGTCAGACCGATGCCGCCGTGAACGCATGGCGGAAGGCACTTGAACTGGACCCGAAGCGGACGCATCTGCAGACCAGAATCGATCGATACCGGTAACTATCACACTTTCTCTTGACGCAGCGATGACACAGCCACAGAGCACCGACCCAAACGACTATGAAGTTCTCATTCGCCGTCGCGGCGAATCCGACTATGCATCCTACTGTCCTCAGCTTGCCCACATGATCAAGGGGCAGGCCCACGAGGAGGTCGAAAATGCCATGAAGGCCCACGTGCTGGCCTACATCGAGGCGCTAAAACACGAAGCTAACTGAGCGCGATGACCACCGAAGGTCTGTCCTCACCGGAGTACCTGCGAGCTCGACGCTGGGAAACACCTCTGATGATCACATGGATCGTGCTGACCTTTCTGACGGCCATTCTCGCGGTCGTCGTTCCCGCCCTCATCATCCCCGTCGGCGTTGCAGCACTGGCGATGGGGCTCGTGATACACGTCGTTACGTCGACGTTCATCACACCCAACTACATTGATCTGCAGGGTCGTTCGCGTCTGATGCTGGCCACTCCACCCGTGATGGTATCGGCACTCTACTTCGCCATGCTTGGCCGGTGGATGAAGCGCATGGGATTTGGCGGGACCTTCCGGTCATGGGTGACTGCGATTGCCTTCTGCTGCCTGATCGGTCCTTTCGTCCCCTCCAGCGCCGCGATTGTGCTGATCGTCGGTGCGGTCATTTCTGCGCAGTGGCGCGTGCGGACTGAATCAGCGTTTGCGCTTATCCCGGCAGCCGCAGCCATCGGCATATCCATCATTTTGCGATTCGTCTTCACGGTGGAATGAACGTCCTCTCGCGCCTGTTCGACACTACACACTGGGTCAACCGCATCGTGTACGTTCTTGCGGCGTGCACACTGGCAGCCATTGGCCTGTCTACAATTGCCTCCATCATTGCCGGCAACGTAGAAGTCACTACAAGCCCGACCACCTCGATCGGCGTGATCATACCGAGCCTGCTCTGGATCGTTGTGGCCATCATCGTCATTCGGGAAGAGCGACGTCAGCCACTTGGGATCACCACCGCCACCGGCATCATTCCCACGCCGCAGACCCCGCGCATGCTCCTGCGCGGCATGCTCTTGGCGTTGGCCATGCTGGGAACAATTGCCTGCATGGGGCTTCTGCTGGGTGGACACTTCGAGTTCACAGACCTGAACATCACGCCTCTGGCGGTCGCGGCCATCACGGTGGGAGCGATCGGCGAGGAGGTGCTTTTCCGCTCAACGATCCTGCGAGTCCTGAGCGACCGCTTCGGATCGGTAACCGCGATACTTGTCACCAGCACGGTGTTTGCCCTGGCCCACACCGGAAATCCAGGTGCTGCCGGATTGAGTTCGATCAACACCTTCCTCATTGCCCTTGTGCTTGCGACCGTGGTGGTGCAAAGCGGTTCGATCTGGACGGCGGCGGCTTTTCATGTTGTGTGGAACCTGCTGGTGGCGCTGTGCTTCGGCTCGCTTAGTGGTTTTGACAGCGGACTGTCGGCCATGCGCCTGGTCGTTGATCAGACTTCGGAATTCGCCAGACTGACGTTCGGTGATTCCTACGGCATCGAGTCCGGCCTTGCCTGCACATTCAGCATCATCATTTCTTTCGCCTTCCTTCGTCATATCAGTCTGGCAGATCCCTACGTGATCGCTGCCCGCTACCGGAGTTCCTTTTCACGTCGCCACTCAACGGCTGATTCCTCAACGAACATGGAGACGACACATGTTGGCTAGGATCCTTCCGGCACTACTCATGCTGATGCTGCCGATGTCCGTCATGCGCGCACAATGGGTTGCTATGACGTCCGAGGCCGATTCGCTGATGCAGCTCGGCTCGCGGCACGTCTACAATGTTGAGTTCGATCAGGCGCAGGCGGTGTTCAACGATGTTATCCGTCGATATCCGGAGCATCCCGCCGGGTACTTCCTCGACGCGATGATCGAGTGGTGGCGCATGACGATCGGACAGACCAGCCCGGCCGTCGAGGCACGTTTTTTAAAGAAGCTCGACAAAGTGATCGAAGTCAGCGATGCAAATCTGGTGGCACGCCCAAAGGACATCGCTTCCCTCTTTTTCAAAGGGGGCGCGCTTGGCTACCGCGGACGCTACAATGCCACCCGCAATAACATGCTCAGTGCCGCCGAAGACGGTCGCGTAGCGCTAGGCATCCTGAACGACTGCCAGAAGATCGCACCGGGAAATCACGACATCCTCCTCGGCACCGGACTCTACAACTACTGGGCTGCGGTGCTGCCGGAGAAGTTTCCCGCGCTGAAACCGGTGATGATCTTTCTGCCCAAGGGCGACAAGGTCATTGGTCTTGCCCAGCTTAAAGCTGCCGCACGCCAGGCTCGCTATGCCTCGGTCGAGGCAAAGGTCGTGCTTGTGCAGGCCTACTTCGACTTCGAGAAAAACGCCCTCGAGGCGATCGAGTTTGCGCGCGATCTGCACACGCAGTACCCACGGAACCCGGCGTTCCACCGTGCGTACGGACGCTGCCTCGTGTCGCTTGGCCCGATCGATTCGGCAGCCGTTGTCTGGCGCGACGTGCTCAATCGCTGCCTGGACAAGTGGCCCGGCTACAATCGCAACGCAGCGCGCGAAGCCCTCTACTACATTGGCGTGTCGCTCATGATACGGGGCGATCTGGACAAGGCGCTGACGTATTTCTACAAGTGCGACGAAGCCTGCCGGAAGATCGATGAAGATGCCTCGGGCTTCATCATTAAGACCAATCTCAAGATCGGTCAGATCTACGACATGCAGGGAAAGCGTGATCTTGCCATCAAGCAGTACAAAAAGTTACTGTCGTGGTCGGACAACAACGGCTCACATGCCGAAGCGCAGCGGTACCTCGCAAACCCATATCGCTGAGGTCTGCCGTATTTTTGCCCCCTATCACCAACGGCAGATACCATGCAGAATGACCTATCGATCTGGCAGGAACTCGCGGCCAAGGAGCTCCGGGGCAAACCGCTTGAGGCGCTGACGCGCCGCACGGCCGAGGGCATCAACGTCAAGCCGCTCTACACGGCTGCAGACCTCGAGGGGCTGCAGGCGGCAGGCACATTGCCGGGAATGTTCCCCTACCTGCGTGGACCCTACGCCACGATGTATACCAACCGTCCGTGGACGATCCGTCAGTACGCCGGATTCTCCACGGCCGAAGAGTCCAATGCCTTCTACCGCAAGGCACTGGCGGGTGGGCAGAAGGGGCTGTCGGTGGCCTTCGATCTGGCAACGCACCGCGGCTATGACAGTGATCATCCGCGTGTGGTGGGCGACGTCGGCAAGGCCGGCGTGGCGATCGACTCGGTCGAAGACATGAAGACGCTCTTCGATGGCATCCCTCTCGACACAATGAGCGTGTCGATGACCATGAATGGCGCCGTGATCCCGATCATGGCCATGTTCATCGTAGCGGCCGAAGAGCAAGGGGTGGAGCAGGCCAAGCTCTCGGGTACCATCCAGAACGACATCCTCAAAGAGTTCATGGTGCGCAACACCTACATCTACCCGCCTGAACCGTCGATGAGGATCGTTGCCGACATCATTGAGCACACCAGCAAGGCAATGCCGCGCTTCAACTCGATCTCCATCAGCGGCTACCACATGCACGAAGCCGGTGCCACGGCGGTGCAGGAGCTGGCCTACACGATCGCCGACGGACTCGAGTATGTGCGCACGGCCATTTCACGGGGCATGCCGGTGGACGCGTTTGCTCCTCGCTTATCATTCTTCTTCGGCATCGGCATGAACTTCTTCATGGAGGTTGCCAAGCTGCGGGCTGCCCGCATGCTGTGGGCAACGGCGATGAAGCAGTTCGCCCCCTCCAAGGAAGAGTCGCTGCTGCTGCGCACGCACTGTCAGACCTCGGGCTGGTCACTGGCTGCGCAGGACCCGTTCAACAACATCGTACGCACCACCATCGAGGCCATGGCCGCGGTGCTTGGCGGCACCCAGTCACTGCATACGAACTCCTACGACGAAGCACTCGGACTGCCCACGCAGCAGTCGGCCCGTGTTGCCCGCAACACGCAGCTGATCATCGCCGAAGAATCGCGCATCACCGATGTGGTCGACCCGTTAGGGGGCTCGTACTACGTCGAGCACCTGACCGAATCACTCGTGCGCGAAGCGGCGGCCGTGATCGCCGAGGTAGAGTCATACGGCGGCATGACCAAGGCCATCACGGCCGGCATCCCCAAGATGCGCATCGAGGAGTCTGCCGCGCGCCGTCAGGCACTTATCGATCAGGGCAAGGAAGTCATCGTCGGCGTCAACAAGTACCGGCTTGAGAACGAGCCTGAAATAGACGTGCTGAACATCGACAACACGGCCGTGCGTCAGGCCCAGGTAGAGCGCCTTGCCAATATCCGTTCCACGCGTGATCAGTCCGCTGTTGATGCGGCGCTACTGGCCATCACCGAGGCGGCACGCAGCGGCTCGGGGAATCTTCTGGAACTGGCCATCACGGCAGCGCGCGCCCGCGCAACCGTTGGCGAGATCACCGAGGCCATGGCCAGCGTCTTCACACGATACGAGGCACATACCATGGCGATCGAAGGTGTATACGGGGCTCAGTACGAGCACGATCCCGTCTATGCAGCGGCACGTCAGGAAGTGGAGGACTTTGAGCGCGACTTCGGAAGGCGTCCGCGCATTCTGGTTGCCAAGCTGGGTCAGGACGGACATGACCGCGGCGCCAAGGTCATTGCCACATCCTTTGCCGATATCGGGTTTGACGTCGACATCGGCCCCCTGTTCGCAACACCCGAAGAAGCTGCACGTCAGGCCGCCGACAACGACGTCCACGTCGTGGGCGTATCGAGTCAGGCAGCCGGCCACACAACGCTCATCCCGCAGCTCATCAAGGCTCTGGCCGACGAGGATGCCAAGGAGATCATCGTCATCGCCGGGGGCGTTATTCCGCCCAAGGACTACGATGCCCTCTACGCCGCCGGCGTCAAGGCCATCTTTGGTCCGGGCACGAACATCGTTGCCGCCGCGCGCGAGGTTGTGGCCGCTATCCGACGTCACCTTTCCACGCCCGACGCGGCCTGACGCGTGATACGGGCCGGCATTGACATAGGCACCAACACGGCCCTGATGGTAGTGGCCGAGTTTGATGCCGATGGCACATTCTCCGTGCTCGATGATGTGCACGAGCTCCCTCGCCTGGGCGAGGGTATTGCCGCAAGCGGCCGGATCTGCGACGACGCCATCGCGCGCGCCCTTGGATCCATGCAACGTTTTCGTGACGCGCTCGCCCCCTACCCCGACGTTGTTGTGCGATGCGTGGCCACAAGTGCCATGCGCGAATCCCAAAACGGACGTGACGTTGCGTCGCTACTCTCCGGCGTGCTGGGTCACCCCATCGAAATCATCGACGGTGCAGAAGAAGCCCGACTTACCTTTCTCGGCTCCGTCGGCAGCGCGCCGACACCCACGCTCATGATCGACATCGGAGGGGGCTCAACAGAGTACGCCATTGGCGTCAACGGGATTGTATCGTTCTCTACAAGTATTCCCATCGGTGCCGTCAAATTCACCGAACGATTTGCATCGGAACGGCCGATCTCATCTGCGTTCATCACTGAAGCCAGCGAGACTGTCGCGTCAGCCATTGCCCCCTACCGTGAACATTTCGCTACCGCAGAACACTGCGTCGGTGTAGCCGGCACGCCCGTAGCGCTTGCGATGATCAACAAGGGGCTTGCCAGTTATGACGCCCAGCTTCTGCATGGTCACCTCATGCAGCGCCGGCGCATCGTCGAACTCTCACAGCACCTGTGCTCACTCTCCCTTTCGGAGCTACGCGCCATCCCCGGCCTTCATGAACGCCGCGCCGATATCGTGCCCATGGGATCGGTGATCCTGCACGCCTCCATGCACGCTCTCGGCATAGAAACCGTGGAAGCCAGAACGACAGGATTGAGGTATGGGGCGGCGCTGGCGGCGCAGGTGTGAGGTGTGAGGTGT
>DNLG01000137.1:0-467 GCA_003488525.1 Bacteroidota bacterium
CACTCGCGCGGATGCTTGGGCGCGAGGGTTCATTTGTCGGCAACGTGATCATCTGGGGTATCGCAGGTAGCCGCCAACTCAGCAAGCTCGGTGTGATCGATGGTGTGTGGAATCTGATCGTCCCGTTGCTCTTCATCGGTATCGGGCTAACCGTGTTCTTTGGTGGCTTCCGCAAACGGGCTGCCGTAGATGATTGCGACAACTGGTCAGGATTCGGTCACTTGCGCGACGAGTCGACAGATGCTGACGTCGTCCGCTCGACGGCGATCATGGGGGGCACGGAGATTCACTGCACCAGCCAATCATTCAAGGGGGGCGAACTGACCTGTATTCTTGGCGCTCTTGAGGTAGACCTGCGAAATGCCGAGATCGATGGTTCGCAAGCCAGCATTACGATCACGTGCGTCATGGGCGGCGTGGAGATGCGTGTCCCTCCGCACTGGAAGATCGTCATCCAAGGAACCCCG
>DNLG01000137.1:619-804 GCA_003488525.1 Bacteroidota bacterium
TCCTCGGCGGCATCGAAGACAAGACCTTGGGCAACCGCAATCCCAACGCCGACGGCCCATTGCTTATCGTCATTGCAACGACCATCATGGCCGGCATCGAGGTCAAGTCTTAAGGACCAGGTGCCGGGGACTGATCTTCAGTCCATAACTGCAGGCGGTCGAAATGACGGATGACGGATGACAGA
>DNLG01000137.1:1012-7052 GCA_003488525.1 Bacteroidota bacterium
GACGGATGACAGATGACGGATGACGGGTGATACAGTAATTCCGTACTTCAGTAACTGCGTAGTTGCGCGCAGCGCCTCAAACCTGCTTCACCTCATTCACCAGAGCTGTGAGTGATGCCTTGGCATCGCCGAAGAGCATGGCAGCATTGGGACGGTAGAAGAGCTCGTTATCGATACCGGCGTAGCCGGCTTTCATGGAGCGCTTCATGATGATGACCTGACGCGAGAGTTCGGCATCGAGGATGGGCATGCCGTAGATGGGCGACGTTGGGTCGGTCTTAGCAGCGGGGTTGACCACGTCGTTGGCCCCCACAACGAGCACGACGTCGGTGGTGGGGAATTCGGAGTTGATCTCTTCCATCTCTACCAGCTTGTCGTAGGCAACATCGGCCTCGGCCAGCAGCACGTTCATATGTCCGGGCATACGTCCGGCAACCGGATGAATCGCGTACTTCACCGTTACGCCCTTGCCTTCGAGCTCGTGTTCGAGCTGATGACACACGTGCTGCGCCTGAGCAACGGCAAGTCCGTAACCGGGTACGATCACGACCTGTTTGGCATAGGCCATCATTACCGCAGCATCGGCTGCAGAAACTTCGCGGTAGCTGCCAGCGGATGAGCCCCCTGACGAAGCACCTGATGCTGCTCCGCCAAAGTTGCCGATGAGCACGTTCAGCAGTGAGCGGTTCATCGAGTTGCACATGACAACCGTCAGGATGGTGCCGGCAGAACCAACAAGGATGCCACCGATGAGCATCACCATGTTGTCATAGAGGAACCCACCGCAGGCGGCGGCCACACCTGTAAAGGAGTTTAACAACGAGATCACCACCGGCATGTCGGCACCGCCGATGGGCAGCACAAAGAGAATACCGAAGACCAGCGCCATCGCTGTTAGGATGTAGAGCGTGCTGATGCCAGACATGGAGCCGATCACCATGGCAGCGCCAACGGCGATGGTGGCAACAAGCAGTCCGTTGTTCACGAGCTGCTGTGCACCGAAGCGGATATCGCCAAGACGGTCTTCGAGCTTCAGGTACGCAATGATGGAGCCAGAGAACGACACCGCACCGATGATGAGTCCGGCCATGGTTGCCAGGCTGTGTCCGGTTGACGCTGCCAGGCCCCCTGCTATGGCCGACTTATACTCGAGAATGGAGATCAGGGCTGCGCATGCTCCGCCCATGCCGTTGAAGAACGACACCATCTGTGGCATCGCCGTCATTTTCACACGCATGGCCATGACCCAGCCGATGGCCGTTCCAACAGCAAGTGCGGCAAGGATCCACGTGACGTTGTGAAGGGGCTGACCGTTATGGCGGTAGAGAACGATCGTGCCGACGATGGCGATGACCATGCCGGCGGCGGCCACAAGGTTGCCGGCACGTGCCGTCTTCGGCGAGCCGAGCATCTTGATGCCAAGGATGAAGGTGACCGAGGCGATCAGGTACAGGATGGGGAGGAGTCCGTCGATCATGGCTTCCTCCGGAACATCTCGAGCATTCGGTTGGTGACCACGAAGCCCCCTACCACATTCAGCGTGCCGAGGACGACAGCCAGGAAGCCCAGGACCATTGACAACGTATCGTCGGCAATTCCCATGACGATGATCGAGCCGATGATGACCACGCCGTGAATGGCGTTTGCGCCCGACATAAGGGGCGTGTGGAGCACCGAGGGCACGTGTCCGATGAGCTCCACGCCAAGGAAGGCCATCAGCACGACAAGGTAGATGAGCGAAAGCGTTGATTCATCGATGATCATGTTCTCACCTGTCCGTTATGTGCCACAAGCGTTGCCGATGTTATCTCGTCGGCTACGTCGAATGCAAATCCGTCGGACGTTGCCACGTGCGCAAGGAATGCCAGGACGTTCTTCGCATAGAGCTCCGAGGCGTTCTGTGCGGCCGAAGAAGCGAGGTCCGTCGGACCCAGTACCAGAACGCCACCATGTTCAATGCGCACGTCTGCCTTCGTCAGCTCGCAGTTGCCCCCTGCCTCTGCGGCCATGTCGATGATCACCGCTCCGCGTTTCATGCGAGAGACCTGATCGGTGGTGATGAGCGTAGGAGCCGTACCGCCTGTGACCAGTGCTGTGCAGATAACCAGGTCGGCCGCGGTCAGAGACTTCTCAACAGCTACCTTCTGACGTTCCAATACATCCTGGCCGATGGCGGCTACGTAGCCCCCTTGCACATTCACCTGGTCGAGACCTTCGACGGCGATGAACTTCGCGCCGAGAGATTCGACCTGTTCCTTTGTTTCAGGACGAACGTCGGTCACTTCTACCTGCGCGCCCAGACGTCGCGCTGTGGCTATAGCCTGCAGTCCGGCAACACCTGCACCATAGATCAGCACCTTTGCCGGCGGCACCGTGCCGGCAGCCGTCATCATCAGCGGAAAGATGCGTCCAAGCTCCGCAGCGCCGATCACCACCGCCTTGTAGCCCGCAAGATTATTCTGTGATGAGAGCACGTCCATCGTCTGCGCGCGCGTGATGCGCGGCAATGCGTCCATGGCAAATACGTGCACCCCGCTAGCAGCCAGTGATGCGAGCACATCAGCATGGCGTTTGGGATAGATATACGAGACGAGCGTTTGGCCCGCTCGTAACTCGTTGATCTCGTCGGCATTTGGAACAGCAACACGTAGCAGACATTCACTCTGCGTCAGTACGTCGCTGCGCGTCAGAACGCTAGCCCCCTGGGTGCGATACATCTCATCATCGAAGCCGGCACGCAGGCCAGCCCCCTGCTCGATGTGGACCGTGTGGCCGGCAGCGATGAGCTTTGCGACCACAGAGGGAACGGTTGCGACGCGTCTCTCGCGAGGTCCGGTTTCGGAAACAACGCCAAACTTCATCGGATTCCTCCGTCAAGTAGTGCGAGCACACAAGGTCAGTCGTTGATGACCACGTCGATATTAGGGAGAAAGAGCATCGCTGATGTAGCAAGGAAGTCAATTCCTGTATCTTCGTCACTCGAAATGGTGTAATGATGTTGATACAATTCGGAAAAACATTCATGGATGTTCAATGAAGGGCATACCGATCCGGATGCTAGGCATCTCGGCAGTTGCGATGGTAGTGGTTGCTGTTCAAGCCCCCTGTCAGACGTTTCTTGGAGCAGGTCTCGGGGCGGCATTGCCCATGACGCGGTACGTCGATGAGTCGGAGCGTGGACTGCACGGTGAGCTACAGTATGGTATTCATCGCTTCTGCGATATATGGCCTGTGCTGACCCTGAACTACGGCCGCTATGCTCCGATGGACACGTTGTCGGCCCTCACGCCGTCGCATCCCGATGTGTTCTCCCTGCAGGCCAATGTCCGTTGGTTTCCGTGGGGCTCCACAACATTTCCGCTCTACACGAGCATTGGCACTGGTCTCTCGGTCATCAACGGTGAAGATGATGCTTCAACCGTCGGCATGCCTGGCAGCGTCGAGCTCGGATACCTCTTCCTTTACGACAATCCCTGCTGCGACTGGTTCATTACCGCTTCAGTGCGCTACACGGCCTTTAACATGCTGCGTGATCTTGACAGGCCGCACCTGAGCGGTCTGTCGGGCATGCTCCATCTGAGCATGCCGCTAGGAGGGGGCAAGCCATGATGAAGCACCTTGCTCTGCTCGTTCTGTCGGCACTCCTGAGCGTTGGCTGTGCATCGGTCGACACAAAGCCGGAGACCTCACCCTATGAAGACGCTGTCCGCATCAAGCCGGAGGCCGCTCACCGCTACGTTCAGCTTGCATCAAACTCGGCCAACCGCGACGGCCGAACACTTCGTGGTGTGGTGTCGCACGTCCTGATCATGAAGGATACTTCCGGCGTTCCGGTCGACACGGTCTGGGCGTATCGTGATAAGTACGACTCGACGCTGTCGGAGACGCGTATTGCTATTCCGCTGCGAGACATTGAACTGATACCGACGATCTTTCCGGAGATCAAGACCGGACCATACGGTGGCATTAATCTCGTTGAGAGCTACCACGTGACGAAGAACATCCCCACGATCCGCGAGCTGCCGGTCGAACTCTCCGATGCGCCGAAGAAGGATTGCAACTGCGAGCCGTTCTCCATCAGCATGGCCATGGGTATCAAGCTGAGCTGCTATGACCGCGCTTACACGCGCTTTGCGGCATCCGTGCTGGGTCGTGCATCGATGTACACCGATGGCAACACGGTGCTTCAGGCCGGTAAGGTTGCCTACGGTGGAGATATCATCGCCGGTTATCGCTTTGGCGAGGACATGCGCTGGATGCTGGGTCTGACGTTTTCATCGGGACTGCCGACCGTCAATGCGGGACAGATCACGCCTGATCTGACGACGCTGAATGATCTGGCGGCAACAACACGCCCCCTGGGATTTATCACCGGACGTTACTACTTCATGCCCTTGAAGCAGTCGGAGGCGCTGAAGGAGCGAAAGCGTGACTACCTCTATATCGACGCGTCGATCGGTGAGCAGAAACTGACGCCGGCTGAAGAGGAACTGCGACGCCTGCGCTCGAATGACTCATGGTTCAAGGCAGTGTTCGGCTGCATCAAGCCATACATGTATGGCGAACTCGGTATGGCGCTTGACGCCGCCACAACCGGTGCTGCCTCGCTGTCACTCGGCGGCGTGCAGTGTTCCGAGTGCACCGTCAAGCTCCAGGATGCCAAGGCCAATGGCTCGCTGGATCTTGACTGGTCGATGCCCATCAGCTTTGGTCTCGGCGTTGGCATCAACATCCCCATCGCCCCCTTCCTTGATCTCGAGATCGATCTCGGTTACCGAAACATCGCCGTTGCCGACGGATACAATCTCCTCGGCTTTACCAACGTACCCGATGTGCGACGCATGGATTCGTTTCAGTTACGATTCGGAGTGATGTACTGATGAGACAGCTGACCATTATCGGACTGCAGACCCTGATTTCACTGCTGCTTGTTAGCTGCTGCTGCTTCGAACCGGTACCGGTCGACCCGCAGAGTACGCCCATCGTGCGGGAAGCAACGATCGCCGAGTTTAACAGCCAGTTTGTGGGTACCGATCCGGCTCCTTCGTTCAATATTGCTACGTTCAAGTTTCCGGCTTCAACCGCATCGTCGGGCGACCTGCCGAATGATGACCGGTTTCTGAAGGGACCGTGGACATTTACGCAGACCGGCTATCCGCTCAGGGGGCTGACCACGAACTACACCTTCCGGTCGCCTTCGAACAGTTTGCTGGCCGGTGACATTATCGTTGATACGATCTTCATTACGCCGCTCGACACGTTGGCAATGATCCGTGTTCGTGGTTCGCTGTTTCGTCTGCCTCCCAATCCCTCTCTCCGCACGGATGATGCCCGCGTTGTGGTCACCGAGATCGAAGACTTCTACCGCACGGCTACGCCGGATCCGGGAAAGAGTATCTGCGCAACACTCGATGCTCGGGCTGTGAAGTATGGCACCGATACAATGAGCGCCCAGACGGACTACACCATTGAGGTGACGGATAATGGACAGCCTACCACGATCACCTATCCGACAACGTGGCCGACGGACAGCAGGGGGAACCTTCTTCCACCGATCAAGCAGCCGCTGACGGCCGATATCGGATACTACACTCTGGCAATGAGAACGGGCGACTGGTTCTTTTACCGCGCCGTCAATGGCATGTCGTTTTTCGTCGTTGTTACCAACATTCAGCGTGGCACGATGCCGCCGTTTATTCAGCGTATGACAATAAAGTTTGCCGAAAGCTATGGTTGTGAAAACTGCACTCCGTGATCTGACGTATGTGATCGTTGTTTGTCTGGTGATCATCGGCTGTGATTCCGCATCCGATCTTTCGCCAAATCGTCGCTCGCTGCGTCCAGTGGGTGCGTTTGGTCGCTCCGTGAACACGCGAGGCGACGAGTTTGCTGCAGGGTATGAGAGTACCCAGCAGGACTCGTTTCTGATGTTCACCTCGAACGTCTCCGGACGTGAGAATGTCTATCGCGTGCCATTGCCACGTGTGACGTCGGACGACTCGGTGCGCACCATGGGAGCCCCTTACCACGAGATGCCATC
>DNLG01000137.1:7233-9487 GCA_003488525.1 Bacteroidota bacterium
CTTTGCCATTTCGGCGGCCGTACAGAAGGACCTTGCTCGCATTCTCAAAACCTCGGGTGCTGTGGTTGGCGGGAGCGACATCTTTGAGCGGCGTGCAGGGGGCGAAACGCGCAACATAGAGGAGCTGAATAGTTCGGCATGGGACGCACAGCCATCCATCTCCGCCCTGAAGAACGTCGAGGTCATCGTCTTCAGCTCAGATCGCATGAGTAATGATGGTTTCTCAGCCCCCTACGATGGCGTGGAGTATCAGCTGAAGGACGGGCGCATCATCCGCGGCAATGCCGATCTGTGGTACAGCTTCCGTACTGTCGGTGCCGAGCGATGGTCTGCCCCACAGAACTTTCGCAGCATCCAGCAGACAGATTCGGTCAACACTCCGTCGAATGAGTACTCGCCATTTCTCTACTGTATCGACGGCACCCCGCACCTGCTGTTTGCTTCTAATCGGAGCGGGAACTACGATGTCTATGACGCTTCGATCACGGTCGACCCGCTGAGGCGATCGATCACGATCACATCTGTCCGCCCCCTTCCTTCGGGTCGGGATGCCGTTAACACCGAGGCACGCGAGATGTTTCCCTTTGTACCCTTTCCGCACACCTCCACAAGTTCACAGTTACTGGTGTTTTCGTCGGATCGTTTTGCGGCGCGGGATTCATCGGCAGCCGCGCGGGAGGGGGCAGGTGGACTTGATCTCTATCGGCTTACCACGCAGATGATGTGTGAGGTGCCGGACACAACACCCAAGCCGCCGGTCATCACACGCGGGAGCATTCGCTACATCCTTACAGTCATTGACGGATCGACGGGCTTGCCAACGGTACGCGAGTCCTTCATGAACACCATGATCTCAGGCAGGCAGGCAAAGGTTTCCTTGCAGGCTTCTGATCGCGATATCGACTTTGTGATACCGCCGACTGATTCGATTATCGACGGAGACGTTGTGACGTTCGAGTCGAAAGGGGGCTCGCAGTATGCAAAGCGTCCATGTACTGAACGCGAGCCGATCATAACGTCCTATGCTCGGCGTGTGATCTCTGATCGCATCCGTAAGGTCAGCCCACGCCAGCGCATCGTTGCCTACGACACCACGATGCAGGATGCGGCCATTCCCGTGCGACGTGTTCAACGTCTGTACGATACACTGAAGCTCGGACAGGAGTACATCCCGTCAAGCAAACGTCGGGAGTTCGTAGAGGCAACCAGTGAAGGACGTCTACGGATCGGACGAGATACAACCGTGATGGTTGACTCGCTACCACCGGCGCGCATCGTCACACGTCAGCGAACAGAGTTCTACAACGACACTACCTTTCATTACGACACGACGTACATCTCATCGTCAGATCTTCTTGTACCGTCAATGCTGACGTTCAATCGGCCCCTTACCGTGCGCAAGCCGCAGAGAGATACGATCATTCAGGATACGATCATTGTCTATCCGGTGCTGGAAGCAGGAGCCCCCTGCCAGCAGATCTTCGCCACATCAGATAGCGTGCGAAATGTTCCATACTTCCAGACTGGATTCTGGGAGGTGAATAACTCCATCGGGTATGAAAGGCATCTCGACCGATTGCGGAAGGGTGATCTGGAGGATGCATCGTGGATTGAATTGAACTGGCGGAACAAATACTGGGGAAGCCGCACATCGGGAGAAGTATCGGAACGACTCATCCGACGTCGTGCCGAATACCGCAAGAAAGCGCAGATCATCGACGATAACATTGATAACCTTGTTGAGCGAACGTCACAGATGCTGAAGCGTTTCTGGCGAGATCACGCCGATGACCCCAACGCCAAGGTCATCGTGTCCATGATGGCCTACTCGGATGTGCGCCCGATCATGGCCGGCCGGTTCATCTCCGACACGAGTATTCGCTACATCGCTGCATCATACGACAGCGTCGGGCAGTCCTTCGGAACACCGCTCACCGTCGGTATCCGTCCAAGCGCATCACTCGTCGGCGTCGATAATGACACACTCTCCAAGCTCCGCGCCTACTTCGGGTATACGGCAGTCTATGAAAAGCTTGCCAAGGACTCGCTCTTTGCAGTTCTGCGAGATAAGGGGCTTGTGGTCGTGCCAACAGATGCCTCTTCACCCGAAGAATATCTCGAGCGCGTTCGCTCGGCACGAATCATCGTTCTGGCCGAAGGGCGCAAGGTGGATATGACCGTCAATCCCCGCGTGCGCGGCTACGTTGGTGATGATGACGACTACTACGATCTCGATGCCGTCCGCCGCGTTGAC
>DNLG01000043.1:0-6781 GCA_003488525.1 Bacteroidota bacterium
ATCATGACACACCGATCACACATCAGTACAACCCTGTCATGCGTGGGCGCGGCCATCACTCTTGTGATGGCCAGCCCCCTGGCGGCGCAGCATTCCGTGCGTAAGGACCTCGTGTCGAATGGCGGAAACGCTGCATCATCGGCATCGTACAGCTTCAACGCCTCGCTGGGTCAGCCCGTCATTGGTATCGTGCAGAGGCACCCAAAACATCTCGAGCAGGGCTTCTGGTATGGGGCGAGCAGGATTCACGATGCGAACGGCTGGCACACGACGGTTACCATGCCACAGCTTACCGGACGCAATGGCGAGCTTATTGAGATACCGATCATCATGGTCTCAACGCAGAAGATGTTCGTCGCGGGAGTGAAGAACTGGACGGCACGTATCCGTTTCAACAAGTCCATGCTGGAACCTCGGGGCGTTGCATCCGTAGAAGAGGCGGACGATTCCTACATCGTCACGCTCAAGGGTACGGCAACCGACACGATTCAGAAGCTGACGTCGTTCAAGGCGTTTGTTCGACTTGGTAATGACACTGCCACTGATCTGACCTTTGAGTCGTTCTCGTGGGATGAACCATCACGGATGCGGATCTATACCGAGACCGGCTCGTTTACCGATCTGAGTATCTGTAAGGCCGGAGGTCCAAGGCTTACAGCCGTTGCCGGTCACCCAATCCTTCGCGTGATGCCGCAGCCCGTGTCGGACCGCGGGGAGATGATCTGCGATTTCGCTCAGCCGGAGGATATTCAGGTGGTCATCTACGACGGCAGTGGTACGGCCGTGCGCGAGCTCTTTACCGGTTCCGTGCCGGCTGGCGAATTCCGTCTTCCATTCGCCGCGATGGATCTTCCGGCCGGACCCTATGTGATGTCGGTCCGCACACGCTGGCATTCGGTTGCTGAGCAATTCATCATTGTACGCTAGGAGAGCCACATGATCAATAACACTCTGCTCGTCCGCTCGATCACGTCGACGCTGCTCGTCGTGGTTCTCTCCGCCGTGACCTCCGTTTCGCAGACACGTCCGACGCTGATGTATGAACACATCCGACTGGGCCTTGCTGCATCGGTGGACCAGCGGTTTCTGCAGGCAGATTTCACCTCACTACCCAGGGTCACGTCCTGCTGCCTCGGCTTTGGTGACGAACAGAAAACGGGCTTCTCGATCGACGGGATCGTGGAGGTACCGCTGACCATGGGCGTGACGCCGTACATGCGCGTGATGTACACGCAGCTCGGGGGCGACTTCTCGTCAGACGAGACCATGTGGGCCTACAACGGTGAGCTCGCGTCGCGTCAGCTGACGGTGCGGCACGACGTCTCAGCAACTGTTCACGCGGTGTTTGTCGAGCCCGGCGCGAGCTTCAACGTGGGCGGTTTTGATATCGGACTCGGCATTCAGTGCGGGTACATCACCGGTACGTCATTCACATCGAAAGAGTCGATCGTCTCACCGTCAACCATCACGTACCGCGATGGTTCGCGTGAGCGAAATGTGCAGTCGGGTTTTCTCTCCGATGTACGAAACATTCAATTCGGTGTCAATGCAGGAATTGGCTACGACTTTACGGTCCCGAATGTTCCCGAGCTGAGTATCGGACCGGAATTGCAGTACACCTTCGGGATCACCAACATCCTGCAGAATATCAATTGGCGGACGAACGTCCTGCGGCTTGGCGTTGCCGTCAAGTATGCGATCGATCTTCCGCCAACGTACAAGGAGAGATACGGTCGCTGACAGGCGGGTGCGTGCCGTCGGCTACCGTGGGGTCAGTTCGAGAGCTGACCTTTCAGAAGCGACCAGGTTGACTCGACGGTGTCACCTGGTCGTTTCGCGTCGCGCCAGCGAGAGATGCTCCACAGCCCGCTCTTCTCCGGCGTCACGGTAAGCGCCATGGTGCCGGTAAGCAGAGATGGCAGGGCCGTTATGTTCAGTCGAACCGTCAGCTCATAGTCGCTCACCCACACGAGCGAGTCGGGCGATGAGAAGGCTACCTGCGTGTTGGCAAAGACCAACGTTGGACGCTGATCGACGGGCAGCCTGCTGATCATGCTCAGAAAACTCTGCCGCTCGCGGTCGACACTCCACGATGCGAACACGGCCTGGTAACGGGCGCCAACCTCGGCCGAGGGCTCGAAGGCATACGCAGCGCTGCTGCGCGAAGGATCGGCAAGACAGAGCGTAAAATTCTGCGTGTTCTTTTCGATAACGGCATTGCGAAGATTGTCGACAACGATCAGGGGGCTGGTCGGAGGCTCGTACGTGCCGCGATCACCCGAGGGTTCCTCTGGTGTGCGCGTTGCACAGCCCCCTATCAAGGCTGCCATCAGTATGTGCAGCAGCGCCGTCCGCATTATGACGAGACCTTTTCGGCGATGAGGATGACCCGTTCGGAGTTCTCCGGCTCGAACGGGTCACCATGATAGGAACCGAAGGCCCGCACGACGCGTAGTCCGCTCTCGTGCATCATCCTGCGCAGGTCTTCCGGTGAGTACAGCCAGACGCGCTCCTCAAACGTATGCTCTGCCGAGCAGGGATCGTTGATGGTTATCCTCTTGCGCACATAGGGTTCTTCTATCCAGCGCTCCTGGATGACGCTGGTCTGGCCGATCATTGTCATTGACTCGGGAACAAGCGTTCGACGCAGTTTGTCGGCGTTAAAGAAGTCCATCACAAAACGGCCATCAGACGCCAAGTGGTGATGCACGGCCCTGAGTGCGGCCAGATGCTCTTCGTGCCGGTCGAAGTATCCAAAGCTCGTAAACAGGTTGGCGATCAGGGCGTAGGACGTCGACGGGTACGGGCCGCGGATGTCACCCACGATGTAATGAGCATTCTCATGCGCATTGTGCGTCCGGGCATGATCGATCAGATAGGTCGAGTAGTCCAGTCCCGTGGTCAGGTAGCCCCGATCGGCAAGAGCCACCGTATGACGTCCAAAGCCGCAGCACAGGTCAAGAATCTGCGAGCCGTGCGGGATGTGCAGGGTGTGATCGATCAGCTGCACCACCAGACGTGCTTCCTCATCTCCGCGGTGACGGTACAGTTCCATGTACCATGGCGATTCGAACCACGTGGCGTACCATGGTGACGTTCCCGCCACAGTTGTTGGTATCATACCGGTGTGCGCCCTTCGAATGCGCGCGCCAGCGTGGCGTCATCGGCAAACTCAAGGTCCGACCCCATGGGCACGCCACGGGCTATGCGCGTGACACGGATGGAAAGGGGCGAGGCCAGCTTGGCGATGTATTGTGTTGTGACCTCGCCTTCGACCGTGGGGTTGAGGGCAAGGATGACCTCGTCGACCTCGGCTCCAAGGCGGGCAATGAGCTCCTTCAGGCGCAGGTCTTCCGGACCGATCCCGTCGAGTGGACTCAGCGTACCGTGCAGCACATGATAGCGCCCACGAAAGTCGCCCGTGCGCTCGATGGCCATGACATCCGAGGGTTGCTCGACGACGCAGATGACCGACGGCGAGCGCTTTTCTGAAGCGCAGATGCCGCACAGCTCCGTGTCGGTGAACGTGTGGCACTGTGCACACTCGCGCACGCGTGAGCGCATCTCCACGAGGGCCGCGGCAAAATTGTCGACGTCATTCGTGGACTGACGCAGAAGGTGAAAGGCTAGCCGGCGGGCCGTCTTCTTTCCGATGGTGGGCAGGGAAGCGAAGAGTTCGACGACGCGTTCGATCGATTCAGACGGGAGCATGACGCAAAAATACCAACGGGTCAGCCCCCTGACTGCCGTAATTTCGCGAAACAAAACGCGGCGTCGACCGTCCGAACGCCCCGTACAACAGCTGACTCACGCTAGGACTACTCATGGGAATCTTTTCTCGTATCGCTGACCTGTTCCGTGCAGGTGCAAATGACGCTCTGGACCGTGCCGAGGATCCGGAGAAGATGCTCAAGCAGGCCGTGCTGGACATGGAGGAATCGGTCAACAAAACGACGCTGGCTGTTGCCAATGCGATCGCCAATGAGCGCAGTCTCGAAAAGCGCATCGCTTCGCAGAAGGTGGAAAGCGCAAGCTGGCAGGAGAAGGCCATGCAGGCACTCAATGCCGGACGTGAAGATCTGGCGCGCGCAGCGCTGGAGAAGAAGGCCATAGCCGACAAGAACGTTGCCGAGCTGATGCCGACGCACGAGCAGGCTCGGGTGACCACGGCCAAGATCCGCGAGCAGCTCGACGGTATCAAGCGCAAGCTTGATGAAGCACGCTCACGTCAGAGCACGCTCATTGCGCGCTCTCAGGCAGCCAAGGCGCAGGCGCAGATCGCAAAGTCCGCCGCGGGCATCGGACAGGATGCGTTCAGCAAGTTTGACAAGTACGAGGCCAAGATCGAGAAGCTCGAAGCTGAGGCTTCGGCCTTTGAACAGCTGGCCGGCGAGAACACGCAGCTCGACGAGGAGTTCCGCAAGCTCTCTTCTTCCGGCAAGGTTGATCAAGATCTGCTCGAGCTCAAGCGTCAGATGGGACTTCTTGAGCCTCCCAAAGAGGGCTGATCACTTCACGCGAATGCGGATGCTCCGATTCAGGAAGCGTCCCTGAGGTGTATCATCGCTAAATGGCGACGCCATAGAGGTGGTCGCAAAGGTGAACTTCTTGGTCGACACCGAGCGGATGTACGATTCCGTGTTTGCCGCGCGGTTGTTTGACAGCTGCCGGTTGCGTTCCTGTGAGCCGAGAATATCGGCACTGCCTTCGATCACGATGGTCGCACCTTCCGGAAGCTGTTCGGTAAGCTGTCGCAGGAGTGTCTTCACATCATCGAGAAGCTCAGCACTGTTATAGTCAAACCGGAGAACGGCCTCAAAGCCATCGGTGCTCAAGGCGATACGACGACGTGACAGCTTGTCCGTCGGCACCGGTAGTTTCATCTCTGCATACTGTCCACCGGCCGAAGACGACGTGGCTATGCTGGCAGGGGGCTGACCGGAGTTGTCGAGCCGCACCGTGACCGGTGTTGTGACGGTCGCATCGAGAGAGGCCATGACCGTATCGCGCCCATTGATCGTGATGGTCTGCTCTGCCGGCTGCGACTCCGGCGGACCACCCTGAAAGCGCGAGCTGACCGAGGCAAGGCCCCGCAGTTCGGCAAACTCCTCTGTCAGCACAAACTTCTGCAGGGGAGCATTCTGCACGATGATGTCCACGCGGCGGTTCTCTGCACGTCCACCGGGCAGGTCCGCATTCGAGGCAATTCGCGGCGTGACCAATGGATTGATCCCGATCGACGATGACGGCACACCCAGGCCGACGAGAGCGCTACGCACCGCTTCGGCGCGGCGTCGGGCCAGCGCTGATCCTTCCGGTTCCGTGGACGGACCGCTGGTGGCCCCTTCGAGAACGATACGTGCCGAAGGGTTCGACGCAATGATCGCCGCAATTCGTGGCAGGATCCAGTCGTGGGCGGCAACCGCGTCGCTGCTCATTGCACCAAGGTTGGCCGCCTGCCGGTAGGATGTCGGAACGTCAGCCCGCGCACTGTCAAAGAACACGGCATTGACGATCGGAGTGAGCGCACGAAGCTGATTGCCTGTGACGATCTCGCCGGTGAACGAGCGTGGTTGAAGCTCAAGACGCGGCGGAGCATACGACGGCTGAGGCATGGGCTGTTCGACGACGATCGCCGGAGGAGGAGGCGGGGCAAACTGCGGCGCACGGGTCAGCGACAGGCGCAGAGCCACATCAACCCGGACGGTAAGGGGCTTCCAGGGAGCATCGGACAGCACGTCGTTCAGTGCGTAATCGAGACTGAGGCGGGGCACGAGACTGAGGCGCTCCGACAATGGGATGAAGGACTCAAGGGCCGACGAGAACATCACCAGCAGTGATGAACGGGTCTGCAAAGCCCCCTGGCGGATAACGCGCTCCTGCACGGCAGTGCCATTCTCGATAAAAACGGCCGACTCGGGGCTGACCACTGATTCACGCTGAATAAAGGAGGCCGTCATGGGCAGGGCAATGCGCGGACCGATGCTCAGTCCGAGAGTGCGCTTGGTCAGTGTTCCGATGAGCGGCAGCTGAATCTGCGCCGAAACATCAAGATTTGACAGCGTCGTGCTCAGCGCATAGTCGGTGGTCATGGTCACCTCGGCGCCCGTGGCACTATCGCGCAGCGGATAGGTGTTCATACGCGAGAAGTCACCGCTGCGATTGGTCAGGCCAACTTCAAGGCCAAACGCCCCCCAAGACGTCATGGGGATCTCCATGGCAAGGTAGCCTCCCGGCCCGATTCCGCTACCGGAAGTAAGCAGTCCGCAGTCGACGATGCCGCCGGCATTGCTCAGCGTTGCCGAGTGTGATGTGCTGGCAAAGCCGCCACCAAGACGCACGGCAAGGGTCTCAATGCGCTGATACTGCGCATGCAGAGCAGACGTTCCGATCAGAAGTACGGCGGTGATTAGGCGAAGCATGGGCAAAGATAGGTGGAGGTGTTTTACCATGTCATCGTCAGCCCAAGGGCCATCTGCTGGGAACGCGTCGGGCCCAGATTCATGCTGAGTTTCTCCCCGGTATCGAACGAGTAGAGCTCCGCGCCTACGTAGGCATCTACCGCCGCCAGTGCATAGGTGATCAGAAACACCACGGCCGACAGATCCCGGTTATCACGAAAAACCTCACGTCGCCTCAAAAGCAGGTTCACAGTGGCGCCGCTCGATCCGTCTGCCAGCGCCTTGTCGTAGGCATCCGAGGCGGTTGAGAACTCGGCGTTGTTGCGAAAGAACATCACGGCTGAGATAGCAGCGGTGCCGGCAAAGAGCGGCACCTTCCA
>DNLG01000043.1:7070-10956 GCA_003488525.1 Bacteroidota bacterium
GTCATGGCGGCTGATGCAGCGGTTGCTGCAGCCACGACGAAAAAGAGAACGGCACTGCGCTTCAGGGAACGCATGCGATGACCTCGATCTCCACACGGGCATCTTTCGGCAGACGGGCAACTTCCACGGCGGAGCGTGCGGGACGATGCTCGCCCATCTGTTCTGCGTATACCGCATTCATCTCGGCAAAATCCCCCATGTTCTTCAGGAACACCGTTGTCTTGACGATCGACGTGACATCAGCCCCCTGAGAGGCAAGGATGGTGCGAATGTTCTCGAAGACCTGATGTGTCTCTTCGGTGATCGTACCGGAGACCATGCTGCCATCGGCGCGAAGCGGAATCTGTCCGCTGAGAAAAAGCATCCGGCCCTGGCACTCGACGCCGTGTGAGTAAGGTCCGATGGGAGGAGCTGCCTGCGCAGCGCTAAAGGGGCGAACGGTTGACGTCTTCATGGTAGTACAGGAGGTAATGAAAAATGTGCAGATGCACGAAAGCACGAGCATCGCAAGCTGATGGGCATTGCACGTCATGGCGTTGCCGAATCGCGATTGATGATGAACACTTCTTCGTTTGGACGGATGTAGCCGTAGCGTTCGCGGGCAAGACGTTCGATCTCTGTGCTGTCGGTCTCCAGAATGCGGATCTGCCGTCGCAGGCTGTCGGAGGTGGTACGCAGAACACCGAGGTGACCTTCCAGTTCCTGCGTCTCGGACATCAACGTGAGCCGCGTCAGCAGGCCGTAGTTGGAAAACAGGGCAAATGCCAGGACGCCGGCAGAAAGGAGGACAATGGTGATGAGGCGCTTGCGCGTCATCAGACTCTTCTGCAGCGTGTTTGCCTTTGAGGTTGTCTTTGCCATTGAGCTCAGGCCGCAATCATCACCGAAGGATCAGGCTGCGCGCGTGCGTTGCATCGGCACGGCGCGACACAAGAACATACATGCCGGAGGGTATGCCGTGGAGTTCGATACGGACATGGCCCTGCTGCACCTGAAGGGGCCCCTGCAGGCTGCGCCCCGACATGTCGAAGAGCTCAGCACTGACGACGTTGGGGCCGAGATCGATGGTGCAGGCATCACCCTGCACCAGTATGCCGGATGACGACTCACTGCGTCCTGCCTCGTCATGGACGCGTGTGAGGTCATTGAGATCGAAGGCATAGATACCCGACGTATCCTTTTTGCCCTGCGTGATGTTCAGCGCCGCAACGGCCCAACCCGACTCAATGGCCATGATGGAGTGGCTGGCCGATGCCTGCTGACAGGGCAGTGGCAGACCCCAGCGTACCCACGTATCATCGGTCCGATCAAGACGGAACATGCGATAGGATGAGTCGGCCGTGACGGCATAGAGCTGGCCGACGTGCGAGTCGATATCGAGCGTGGCAGGGGGCTGACCCGAGGGCAGATCCCAGGTGCCTACCTGCTCGAGTTTGCCGTCGGAAACATTCAGGCTGACGATGCCCCTGCCTGTGGCGGCATAGACCTGATCATTCATCACGTGCAGTTGTCCGAGACCTTCAGCAGGCAGTGTGGACCAAGACGCCCCCTTGTCGATCGAGAAGGCCACAGCGCGACCGGCAACGTTCGCCACCATGGCAGTGGTGGTGAGGACGAGCTGGCGGATCGGTTCGCTGGATGGCCCTTTAATGGTTGTGGTCGTCTCACCGATGCGATGGATCACGGATCCGTTCTCACTTGCCATGTACCAGTCGAACCCCGAGGCCACTCCTGAGGTTGGCCGGGCAACGTCAAGGATGGAGTCGACCTTTGACCATGAACTGCCCCCCTGCGAGAAGAAGACTTTGGCCTTGCGCTCTGAGGACTCGTAGGTGATCGCGAAGCTGATACCCTGTGAAAAATCGAAGAAATCGCATGGCTCGCCCTCAAGATCGCGGATCGAATCAAGCGTGACGCCGTGATCGATGGAGCGGAAGGCAACCTTGTCGAAGATCACGAGTGCGCCGGCTGCGGCGGTAACCTTTGGTGTGCTGCCGGGAAGCCGCGAGTTGCGATAGCTCCATGGTCGGTTCTGCGCAACGGCGCAGAGTGAGCCGGCCAGCAGCATGATCGTTACGACGGCGACCCACAAAGCGGCCGCGCCATTGCGCGATGTTCGAAACGGTGAAGGTGCGACGCTGATCATCATATCCGAAGGTCCTAAGTAGCCATTGGCAGAACGGGCAATCTACGGACTTGCGGATTAAGGATTTTCGGGCCAATCGTGCTTTGGATAGCGTCCCTTCATCTCCTTTCGTACCGCTTGGTATGATCCGCTCCAGAAGCCGGCCAGGTCGCGGGTCTTCTGAATGGGCCGGTCGGCCGGCGACAGCAGCTCGATGGTCAGCGGGACATTCCCATTAGCCACGGTGGGCGTGCGCTTCACGCCGAGCATGAACTGCAGGCGTACGGCGGCAAGGGGCTGATCAGGATTGGAATAGTCGATGGCCACCTCTCGCCCCTTGGGGGGCTTGTAAAACTCCGGGGCGCATCGGTCAATGAGGGTCTTCTGCTCCCTGGAGAGCATATCCCGCAGGGGGCGCATCAGATCGAGCTTCTGCAGGTCGGCCAGTGAGCGCAGTCCCACAAGGTGGGGCGCAAGCCACTGCTCAACGGTGCGTGACAGCGCTTCATCGGAAAGATCGGGAAGCTCGGCTGCGGTGTGTTGATGCGTGAACACAACGCGGCTGCGAAGGCGCTCAGCCCCCTCACTCCAGGGCAGGTTCTCGATGCCACGTCGAGCGAGCTCCCGCGCAAAGGCCTTGGCAAGCTCCTGCGCATCGGCGTTGGTATTGGCCTTTGTATCGATGACGATGGCTCCCAGCATGGTTGCCGTGCGTGCCACGATACGTCCGTCACGGTCATTCCAGCCGGTCTCTACCTGTTCGACCACGTCGTCGGCGAACACCAGTTTCACGGTTGCCCCGCTTAGCGGCGCAGCGATGGCAATGCGTGGCTCGGAGGCCGATCCGTCCAGGTCTGCCACGGCCAGCCATTCGCCGCGGGCCAGTGGGTCGGCCTGCATGATCGATGCCGTGCGACCATTGCGAAGCAGAAAGCGTCCATCGCCCTTACTGCGGGCAAGACGCTCGGGGTAGGCAAGGGCGATGAGCACGCCCTCGACGTCGTCATCGGTTATCGTTTGCCTGACGGAGGATGAGTCATGGGGCTTGCGCAGCGCCTGCTGACGCTTGCGCGCATGCATGATGGCTGCGCGGTCGGCGTGCGGATCGCTCGCCCCCTGCAACGCATCCAGACGCCTGCGCACATCACTCATGCGCTCACCCTTGAGCAGGTCGCGCTCGCCGATGATGGCCGCAATGCCTGAAGCGCGGTGCCAGTCGATGCCGAACTCTCTCGATCGCACCAGCATGTGGGCGATGCGCGGATGCGTGCCATAGCGCAGTAACTCGCGTCCGTGCGGTGTGATGCCATGGGATGCATCGAGCGCACCGAGCTGACGTAGAAGCTCGCGTCCCTGGGCGACGTTGCCGGCAGGGGGCTGCTCCAGCCACGGCAGATCGCCGACGTCAACACCAAAGCTTGCCACTTCAAGGATCAGACTCGTACAGTCGGCCACCAGGATCTCGCTGGTACGACGCTCCGGCAGCTGAACGTGTTCCTTTTCGGTCCACAATCGGATGCAGTGTCCGGGCGCAGTGCGTCCGGCCCGCCCCTTGCGCTGCTCGGCCGCATCCTTCGATACACTCACAGTCGTCAGATGCGTCATGCCCGACCGCGGGTCGAAACGGGGCTCCCTGGAACGCCCGCCGTCGACGACCGTCCGCACACCATCGATGGTGAGTGACGTTTCGGCGATGGCCGTCGAGAGGATCGCGCGCCGCCCCTGTGCGGCAGGACGCAGCACAGCATCCTGCGCATCGGC
>DNLG01000159.1:0-3220 GCA_003488525.1 Bacteroidota bacterium
TCTGATGATGTTTGATTGATGACGGATGACTGATGACTGATGACGGATGTCAACAACGCTCAGGGGGTCAACCGCGTGTCGCGCCAGATTTTGCGCAGCACAATGTATTTTCCGCGATGAACACATACGCAGGCATTGACGTCGGCGGAACGGGCATCAAGTATGGTGTGGTCGACGAGATGGGGCAGACTGTCTGGGAGGAGAGTGTGCCGACGCAGGCCGACGAGGGTCGCGATGCGGTGGTTGAGCGTATCTGCGGCATTGTGCGAAGGATACAGCAGCGTTCACCGGACATCCTTTCTGTGGGCCTGGGCGTGCCGGGGGTCGTAGACCCCGACACAAAGCACGTGCAGGCGCCCCCTAACCTGCCTGGATGGGATGACGTGGACCTTCTGTCGCACATTCGTCAGATCACGTTCAAGCCGGTAGACCTTGAGAACGACGCCAATGCGGCAGCGCTGGCCGAGGCGCATATGGGCGCCGGAACAGAGCATCCGAACTTCCTTTATGCAACGCTCGGGACCGGTATCGGGGGCGGTGTCATTCTCGGCGGACGTCTCTACCGTGGCCCCCATGGCGATGCTGGTGAGATCGGCCACATCATCATGGATGCATGGGCCAGGGAGGGGGCGAGAGATCCGCGTCCGTTCCGCACGGCCGTGCTCGAGGACCATGTCGGCAACGCCGGCATTGTGCAGATGGCACGCCAGGCCGGACATGACGTGCACTCGGTGGCGGAGATCACCGACGAAAATGTGCTCCGCGAGGCTGGACGTGTGATCGGCATTGGCATGTGCACGGCTATGGCCGTTCTCGGTGTGCGCGTGCTCATCGTCGGCGGAGGAGTGTCGCAGGCCCCCTACATCATCGAATCCATCGAGCAAACGATAAAACATCGTGCCATCCCGACCATTGCCGCTCATGCCGTGGTGCTTCCTGCGCGCTTCGGAGCGCACGCCGGTTTGGTCGGCGCTGCGGCCGTTGGACGTGCTGTCGTGGCTCGGTGATGTCGTAACTTTACGTTCTTTCCACCACCATCGTTCCGTAGGTCCATGCAGAATTCAAACAGGACGCTTCACTACGCGTTCGCGAGCATTGCATTCGCTGTTTCGCTGATCACCTATCTCATGACCGTGCAGCCGACCGTTCCGTTCTGGGACTGTGGTGAGTTCACGGCCGCTGCCGTCCAGCAGCAGGTGCCGCACCCACCGGGAGCCCCGCTATTCCTGATGATCGGCAAGGTGTTCCACCTCCTGCCATTCGGCGATCCAGGCTGGCGCGTGAACCTCGTTTCGGTGCTGTCGAGCGCATTCACCGTCCTGCTTCTGTACTTCATCACCGTCCGTGTGATCAGAAACTTCTTTACCGAGAGTCTCGACGATCTGGGTAATGCCCTGTCGGTGTATGGAGGGGGCTTTGTGGCCGCGCTCACATTTACGTTCACCGATACGTTCTGGTTCAATGCCGTCGAGTCAGAGGTCTACGCCGCATCATCGCTGTTCGTTGCCATCATCGTGCATCTGATGATGATCTGGAATGAGAAGGCCGATGAGGCCGGACACGAGAAGTACCTGCTGTTGATCACCTATCTGATCGGCCTGTCTATCGGTGTGCACCTTCTGTCGATCCTTACGGTTTTCTCCCTGGTCCTGCTGGTCTACCTTCGCAAGTATCCGTTCTCGGTCAAGAGTCTGTTCATCACCATGGGCGTGGGCCTCGTGCTGTTCGTGCTCATCTACAACGTGATCATCATGAAGTTCCCGGCGCTGTTTGCCGGTAACCTGCCGTTCTTCAAGACCGAAGGTGGTGAGTTCCGCATCGAAGACAACATGCTCTTCCGTCTTGTGGGCTTCGGACTCATTGCCCTTGGCGCATACGGTACGTGGTACGGAACACGCAATAAGAAGGGTGTTCTGACACTTGCTTCGTCGGCATTCCTTCTTCTGATCCTCGGATACTCTACCTACGGTCACATCCTGGTTCGTGCAAATTCGAATCCGCCGATGAATGAGAACAAGCCGGAGAACTTCTCAAAGCTTGTCAGCTACCTCGGGCGTGAGCAGTACGGCGAGGCCCCGATGTGGCCGCGACGGTACCAGAGCGAGTCGCGCTTTGTGAACAACTACCTCAAGTACGGCAACTGGGTGCAGCCACCGATCAAAGCGGTGGAACGCAAGGACGGGGCTCGCTATTCCCGTCCGGACTTCGGGAACTGGAAGACCGACGGCCGCTCACGGTACAACTCGGCCGAGTTTGAGTACATGTGGGATTATCAGATCGATCAGATGTACCTGCGGTACTTCCTCTGGAACTTCATGGGGCGGGTGAGCGATGTCCAGGATGCGCCGGCCGCAAGCCCCCTGACGTCGAAGGCAACCATCGATTCGTATTCCTACAAGACGGGTTTTTCCGAGCACTATCCGATCAACTACTTCGCCTTGCCGCTGCTGTTGGGCCTGTTCGGGCTGGTCTTCCACTTCGTGCGCGATAAGCGCATGGCGTGGGTGTACCTCGTGCTGTTCCTCATGACGGGTGTGCTGGCAGCCATTCAGCAGAATCAGCAGAACCCTCAGCCGCGCGAGCGCGACTACTTCTATGTGTCGTCCTTCATGGTGTTCGCCATGTGGGCAGGCATGGGCGCATTCTTCCTGATGGAACGACTTCGTCAGAACGTCGCCGTCGTCGGCGCATCCATGGCCGCCGTGATCGCGCTGGTCCCGGTGAACATGGCACGTCTGAACTGGTTCACGCACTCACGGGCGGGTAATTACCTGGCCTTTGACTACGCGTATAACATTCTGCAGTCGCTCGAGCCCAATGCCATTGTGTTCACCAACGGCGACAACGACACCTTCCCGGTGTGGTACCTGCAGGACGTGGCCGGCGTGCGACGCGACGTGCGCGTGGTGAACCTGTCGCTGGGACAGACAACATGGTACATCGAGCAGCTGAAGAATCAAGCCCCATGGGGCGCGCAAAAGATACCACTGTCGTTCAGCGACGAGCAGCTGACGGTGCCGGAGGATGATCCCCGGGCACTCTCATATGACTTCGGTCCTGCTACCACCATCACCATCCCGGTTGATAAGGCGATCCTGGCCAAGTTCACTACCGATACGGCTCTGATCAATCGCGGCTCGATGACATGGCAGTTCAAGGGCACCTCCCGCGGTCCAGATGAAACAACAGGTCAGACCACCTACTTCATTGGTGTGCAGCA
>DNLG01000159.1:3403-5580 GCA_003488525.1 Bacteroidota bacterium
CCCGCAGTATGCCGATGAGTATTGCGGTCTTGATGGCTACGTGCGCCTTGAGGGCATGGCCTATCGTGTGTGCCCGACACCGCAGAGTTCGGCCATCGGAGAAGGCGTCAACGAAGAGGTGATGGAAAAGACCATCATCAAGGACATGATGCACGATGAGGTCTACACCGAGCCTCACCTTGGTCTGAAGTTCCGCAATCTCAACAACCCGAATGTGTACTACGATGACGTGAACCGTGGTTACATCCTGAGCTATCGTAACGTCTTTTACAAGTACGCGACGTGGCTGCTCTACGAGAAAAAGGATACTGCCCGAGCCGGTGCAGTTCTCAAGCGGATGAATACGGTTATATCGCTGGACATGTTCCCGATGAGCATGATGTTCGAGCTGCAGACGGCTCGTTTTTACGAGACGTGTGGAATGAATGTCGAGGCAGCGGCGATGGCTGATCGCGCGATCACCAATGCCGGACGTCTGATTGCGAACCCGCGACTGTACACGGCTGAACAGGGTTTCCCTGTGCCGCGTGAAGGAAGCGACGCCGAGATCCTGGAAGCCGTCATCCGAATGTCGCGCGTGCTTGCTGCCGACGCAGCCAAGATCGCCGGCAAGTGGGATGTCTCGGCCCGGTATCTGAAGGAAGTTGGGGCCGGACAGGGAGTCTCGGCTGAGCTCGACTATCAGCTGGACGAGATCCCGATCGCACAGGCAATTCGAGCAAAGGATTATCAGAAGGCCCTGAAGATCGCCGAAGGTCTGCAAGGCAAGTACAATCTGGCCACCGCGCGTGACCGTGGAATGCAGCAGGCCGCTAATGACCTGCAGCAGACGATCATGGGGCTGCGCGAGAAGCTCGGCCTGGCCCCGCAAATGACGATGATGCTTGCCCCGTGAGCGAGCTGTTTCTATCGCCGCTGACAGTAACGATCGTGATCGCCACCGTGGCGGTCACGATCGTTTCGTTTCGGAATGGGGCTCTTTATCGTCGGCTGCTGTTCAGCGTCGACGACGTGCTTGGGTCACGCACCGAATGGTGGCGTATCGCTACCTGCGCTCTGGTACACACGGACTACATGCATCTTGCTCTGAACATGTTCTCGCTGTTCATGTTCGGACGCTGGTTTGAGCATATCATCGGCTCATGGCGCTTCGGTCTTCTCTACCTACTAGGCGTCGTGGTGGGCTCGTTCGCCTCTCTTGTGGTGCACCGCAACGCCCCCTCCTATAGAGCCGTGGGCGCCTCGGGTGCCGTGTGCGCCGTTATTGCCGCTTCGACGGTGCTTCTGCCGGACCTGCCGATGATGTTTCTGTTTGTTCCGATCCCGATGCCTGCCTGGATCATGGGCAGTCTGTTCGTGTTCTACTCGGCCTATGTTTCGGGTAAGGGGTATGACAACATCGGACATGAAGCACACCTTGGTGGAACGGTTGCCGGCATCGGGACGATGATCGCCTTCTATCCTTCGCTGGCACTTGAGAATGCCTTTGCGATCGCAGCAATGATGGCGGCAGGGGGCTTGGCGTGGCTGCTGCGTCGGCGCTCTCTGCGCTCGTAGTCGCAGGCGAGCTTACATCACGAAGCTCATGCCGGCATTGATCATGCCACGGTATCCATATCCAAGTTCAAGGCGAAAGCCGACGTCGCCCGTTACCCGCAACGACACCACTCCGAGATGGTAGGCAACATCCGTCGAGGCAAGGGGCGCAGTGTTTCCCGCATGGCCCAGCATCGCAATGCCCAGCGACCCCGAGCTTGAAAGGGTGAACCACCGTCCGTGAAACCATGCCAGCTCGGCACAGGCCGCTACGTGCACCGTGCGTTTGGCGTAGGGGACGGGATCGGCACGTCCGCCCGGTGGGGGATCGGTATCATCCGACAGCCATCGCCCCTTGGCTTCATGATAACCCACCTCCGCACCAACGCTCCATGCACTGTCGAGAGTCACCATGTAATTGGCCCAGAGCGGACCCAGTACGTTCAGCGTCGAATCATCCGGCACGTTGCGCGCTACCATGTTCTGCACTCCGCCAAAACCCGCACCAACCGTCATCTGCTGGTCGCGATGGCCGATGTATCCATGACGAACGATGTTATCCTGTGCCGCAATTGTGGTGGCAGCGAGCATGGTAATGAAGATGATATGGAATATCGGCACGCGCCAATTTATGATCCCCC
>DNLG01000159.1:5856-6542 GCA_003488525.1 Bacteroidota bacterium
GGGCCAAGGCCCGGGGCTAGTAATTCCATGATGCTGAGTTCTTAGCTCGCGTCACGTTTTGGGTGAGATCGTGCACATACCTACCCTATGGGACACTCACACACAGACCTCTGCTATCACATTGTTTTTGCCACCAAGAATCGTGCGCTACTGATCGAGCCAGCAGTAGAGAAGATCGTATGGTCTATCCTCTGGAAAATCTGTTTGCGTATCGGCCTGCACCCCTATGCTGTCGGCGGTGTCGAGGATCATGTGCATGTCGCACTGTCGATTCCTGCCTCCATCAATGTTGCCGGAGCCGTGGGAAAGCTCAAGAATCTTGCAACGCGAGAGATTCGAGAGTCAATTCCTGGCTTTCACGACTTCGAATGGCAAGTTGGATATGGAGCATTCACATTTTCTTATCGGGATCTCGATGGTGTTGTTCGCTACATCCATAACCAGCGGATGCATCATGAAAGAGGACGAAAGGCCGATTAGATAGGGGCGTATAATGGAATTACTAGCCCCGGGCCTTGGCCCGGGGTGCGCCGCGCGTCGAAGGACCGGCCCGGGGTGTGCGATGATCCGGGGAACGCGATGGCCAATTCGGATTTACGCATTGAACATTGATCGTTCATGGTTTCGTATCGCGAATCGCGTACGCCGTAAACGTTTGCCATCCCCGGGCCGTTTGCCATCCCCGG
>DNLG01000071.1 GCA_003488525.1 Bacteroidota bacterium
TGCCCAGCCCGCAGCGCCGGCCGCTCCCTGCCCTCCCTCTCACTCCACGAGCCTGCGCTCCTGCTACTCTGCTAGCATGATCTCGTAGGCCGACATATCGGCCTCACGAAGGGGTACGTTGTCGAGGTCGATACGCATGCCCACCTGCCCCTTAGCGCTCATTTCCGCCGTCGAGCAAGAGATGCCCGCAGCGCCCATATCCTGCATTCCAACAACAACGTTGGCATTGATGAGTTCGAGTGACGCCTCAAGCAGGAGCTTCTCGGCGAATGGATCACCGACCTGCACGGTCGGGCGCATGTTTTCGGTTTCTTCGTCGAACTCGCGGGAGGCAAGCAGCGACGCTCCGTGGATCCCGTCGCGTCCGGTGCTGGAGCCCATGATGAATACCGGATTGCCCGGTCCCTTGGCAGTTGCCGATGCCATGGCATCGGCCTTCAGCACCCCGACTGCCATGGCGTTTACGAGTGGATTATCCGTGTAACACCGATCGAAGTACACCTCGCCCGCCACCGTAGGCACACCGAAACAGTTACCGTAGTGACCAATACCGGCAACCACGCCCTTGACGAGATACTTTGTGCGAGCCGTATCAGGCTCTCCGAATCGCAATGAGTTCAGTGCCGCGATGGGCCGTGCGCCCATGGTAAAGATGTCGCGCAAGATCCCGCCAACCCCCGTTGCAGCTCCTTGAAACGGCTCAACAGCGCTGGGATGATTATGGGATTCGATCTTGAAGGCTACGCCATAGCCCCCTCCGACATCGATCACACCGGCGTTTTCTTCCCCTGCAGCTACCAGCATGCGTCCGCCCGAACGGGGCAGGGTCTTCAGCTGGAGGATCGAATTCTTGTAGGAACAGTGCTCACTCCACATCACCGAGTAGACTCCGAGCTCGGTGTACGTCGGCGTACGTCCGAGAACGCCGCATATCCTCTCAAATTCCGGCTCGGTAAGACCAAGTTCTTTGGCCGTTGAAGCAGTGACGGATATCTCGCTGTGTGGTGTCATGTCAGTCATTGGAATTCCTTGGTGCCCTGCGGTCTTGTTCGGCGGCAAACCCGGCGGCCGAAATACATGAGAGCATTGCCGTAAAATCATCAGAGTGAGTGATCGGCCAGTGTTCCTTCACAAAGAACGTGCTGTACTGGCCACTGCGGAAAGGGGCTGAATCGAGAACGAGTCGACAGAACGGAATGGTCGTTTTAAAGCCGACAATGTGATACTCATCAAGCGCCTTCATCGTGCGCTCGATACACGTCCGGCGGTCAGCGGCATGAACGACGAGTTTTGCAACCATCGGATCGTAATGCACGCTTACTTCGTATCCCTCGTACAGGGCAGAGTCGTTTCGCACTCCATCACCGCCTGGCAGCTGCATGAACGAAACCACGCCGGTATCGGGCAGGAAATCGTTAAACACATCCTCGGCACAGACCCGACACTCAATGGCGGCACCCTTTGGCTCGGCCACATCCTGCTGTTTGATCTCCAGCGGCTTACCGGAGGCGATCAACAGCTGCTGCTCGACGAAGTCAACACCACTGATCATTTCCGTCACCGGGTGCTCGACCTGCAGACGTGTATTGACTTCCATGAAGTAGAATTCACCGCTGGCGTCAAGCAGAAACTCCAGCGTACCGGCGTTGGTATAGTTGGCTGCTGTTACCAGCCGTGCGGCTGCCTGACCCATGGCCTGGCGGATCTGCGGCGTAACGGCGGTCGACGGCGATTCCTCGATGACCTTCTGGTGACGACGCTGCACCGAGCACTCCCGCTCTGGGAAGTACAGAACAGTCCCATGCGTGTCGGCCAGAATCTGGATCTCAATGTGACGGGGCTGAACAATGTACCGCTCAATGAAAACACGTTCGTCATTAAATGCCGAGAGCGCTTCGTTCTGCGCCGAGCGAAAGGCCGACTCAATCTCGGAGGCCGACTCAACGATGCGCATGCCCTTGCCCCCACCGCCCGCCGCCGCCTTGATGATCACCGGAAAGCCGATACGGTCGACGACTGCCCGCGCCTCGTCAAATGTTGCAACGGCTCCGTCACTCCCCGGCGATATGGGAACCTGTGAACGGATCGCAAGATCCCGGGCCGCGGTCTTGTCACCCAGCATGGCAATGGCCTCCGGGGAGGGCCCGATGAACGTCATGCCGGCAGCGGCTACGGCTCTGGCAAACTCGGCGTTCTCACTCAGAAACCCGTAACCTGGATGAATGGCATCGGCTCCTGACGCACGGGCAGCATCGAGGACCTTATCGACGATAAGGTATGACTCGCGTGGCGTGTAGCCGCCGATGCCGATCGCATGATCGGCCTCGGTGACATGGGGCGAACGCACGTCAGCGTCCGAGTAAATGGCAACAGTCTCGATTCCCAGACGCTTGCAGGTGCGCATCACCCGCAATGCGATCTCCCCTCTATTGGCGATCAGCACTCGTTTGAACATGCGGCAAAGATAACTTTTGACGTCGCACGGCAGGCTGATTATCGCAGCTCGACGACCGTAACGCCGTCGCCCCCTTCCTGGATGGTGCCGATGCGGAAGTTGCTTACGTGCGGATGCTCGGTGAGATACTCGTGCACGGCCTTGCGCATCGCACCGGTTCCCTTGCCATGGATGATCGTTGCATGCGTCACAGTTCCCAGAATGGCACTGTTGAGAAAGTTCTCAAGCTCACGAAGTCCCTCGTCCACCCGCATGCCTCGCATGTCCAGACTGGTCGACGCATCAAACTTCAGATAGTCGGCACTCGAGCCTCGACGGGTCGCCGTATGGCGTTGCTCCGACGAGCCCGCACGGCTGAGCGAGACACTGGCAGCGGGCACGGTAAAACGGATGCCGCCGGCTTCCAGCATGATCGTTGTACCCTTTACATCGATATCGATCACGGTCCCGCTGGTGGACGTGCCGTTGATGGTCACGACATCGCCAATACTGAGGACTCCGGCCGACGAAGTCTGCGAAGGTCCGCGGTCTGTTGATTCACGAATATCTTTCTTCCCTGCCTCGAAGTCGGACTTGACCTCGGACAATGGACGCTGCTGCTCGCGGATCTGTCGGATGGTGTTCTCGACAAGCGAGTTTGCCTTTCGGAGTATCTCATCAGCCTCCTGCCGGGCATCGGTAACAACGCTGGAGCGCTTCTTACGCACTTCGGCCAGGCGTTCTTCAGCTTCCGAGCGCAATCGACGTGCCGTTTCGTAGTCGGCCGCGGCCGCCCCCTTCATTCGTTCGGCTTCCAGACGGAACTGCTGGATGGCATTGATGCTCTCTTCCAGCTCTGTGTGACCCTGACCAAGGTACCCGCGTGCACGCTCGATGACGACGTGCGGCAGTCCGACCGACGATGCCAGAACGAACGCATAGGAGTTACCAGGAACTCCGTACAGAAAGGTAAACGTCGGCTGAAGCTTCTCCTGATCGAACTCCAGCGATGCGTTGGTGATCGACCGGCGCGTCAGCGCATACTGCTTGAGCGACGACTGGTGTGTTGTGACAACAAAGCAGGCCCTGCGCTCAAGAAGCGAATCAAGGATCCCTGCGGCAAGTGCGCCCCCTTCGGCAGGGTCGGTGCCGGCGCAGATCTCGTCGATCAGCACAAGAGCCGTGTCATCGCAATGCGAAAGCACGTCCCGTAGCCGGATGATCTGCGAGGAAAACGTCGAGAGATTCGACTCGATGCTCTGATGATCGCCGATGGCTGTCATGATCCGACGCGGGCGCATCGAACAGATTCCCAGCGGAAAGATCCCGCTCATGGCCATTGCCAGCGACAGGCCCATGGTCTTCATGGCGACGGTCTTGCCACCGGCATTGGGTCCGGAGATCAAAATGCCCCTTTGCTGCGCATCAAAGCGTACACTGAGAGGAACCACTGACGAGCCCGCATGGCCCATCTGCATCGCAAGGAGCGGATGACGCACGTTCGTGAGCTCGATCTCTTCATCATCGACAATTGTCGGCTTGATGCCGTTGAAATCCAGCGCAAAGCGGGCGCGCGCAAGGACGCTATCGACCTCGGTCAATACGCCGACGGCCACGAGGATATTGTCGGCCACCGAGCCGACCTCAGCCGAGAGCGTGGTCAGTATGCGGATGACCTCCCGCTGCTCGCGTCCGTGCAGAATTGCCAGCTCATTGTTCATGTCATATGTTTCGGCCGGCTCCATGAAAACGGTCTGTCCGGATTGCGAAACGCCATGAATGATGCCGTCAACAGCGCGCTTGCTTTCGACGCGAAGTGGAAGGACAAACCGGCCCTCACGCTGGGTGATGAACTCGTCCTGAAGGACATCCTCTTGGCCGAACTTCTTCAATATTCTCTGCAGACGCAGACGAAGACGCGCACTGAGGGCGTGAATATCGCGTCGTATCGAGAGCAGTTCACGACTGGCGTTATCGCGCACCATTCCTGTCTCGTCGATCGCATCAGTGATATGCTTTTCCAGGAACCGGTCCTCGACAAGAGGCTCGCAAAGAACCGCCAGTGACGGGCACGCCCCCTGCCGTTCCCGAAAGTAGCTCTTGAGCCGACGTGACGTCTGTAATGCATCCAGGACGCTGAGCATCTCCGGAGCGCTGATGAAGTTCCCTTCGATGCGACATCGCGAGACCAACTTTCGGATGTCTTCGTACCGATCAAGTGGAATGACCTCTGCAGCAAGCAGCAGGCGCAGGCATTCGTCGGTTCGATCAAGCTCTGTTCGCAGACGGTCAGGATCGTACAGCGGCCTGAGCGAGCGCACAACATCGGCACCGGCATGAGTAATGCACCGCCGCGCAACGGCGTCAAGCACGCGGGAAAACTCTAACTCTTCCAGCGCCCGTTCGAGCAGGTCCTGCTCAGTTGTGACTACCACGTTATGAACCGCTCAGAAGAGACTTGGCTGCCTGCTGGATCATGGATCCGTCGGCCTTCCCCTTCAGGGCCTTCGTTGCGGCGCCCATGAGCTTGCCAAAGTCGGACTGCTGCACGGCACCGATCTGGGCGGCGA
>DNLG01000051.1:0-494 GCA_003488525.1 Bacteroidota bacterium
CGTTTTGAACCAGCCAATGATGTCGCCAAGGTTTGGCCGGGATGGTCGTATGGGCGACGCTGCATCGTCGCCCAGATGCAGATCGCGGTGGTCAGTGTCGTCGTTTGTCACATGAGCCAAGGATTCCGTAGGCCAGCATTCGCTGCTATCATCTACGATGAAGATCAGGAGGTGAATATGATCCGGCATGCACACTACGACATCACACTTTACGCATGGAAACTTCCGTTCCAGCTCGAAGTACCATTTCAACACCATCTTGCCTGCATCATTCAGTAGCATCTGGCCGTTCTCTATGCTGCCGAAGAGCGAAGCACGGTCCTGAGTTACGATTGTGACGAAATATGCGCCCGGCTGCGAGTAGTCGTGATTCCGAAGCCTTGTGCTTCGGCGATTGTATTGTCGCTGATTGTGTTTCATACCACCATAGAGCACAAAGCCCATACGAACGTGACATTCGTAGGGGCGACCCTACGTGGTCGCCCATATGAACG
>DNLG01000051.1:725-2330 GCA_003488525.1 Bacteroidota bacterium
GTGGTCGCCGTTGGGGCGACCCTATGTGGTCGCCCATCAGAACGCCCGTGGTCGCCGTTGGGGCGACCCTACGTGGTCGCCCATCTGAACGCCCATATGGTCGCCCCCAACCACAACGAAAAAACGGCACTGATCGAAGACCAGTGCCGTTAGGAATAACGTGCAGTGTGAAGAGGGGGCGGGATGCTCTTAGCGGATCTCGCGGTGCACCGTGTGGCGGCGCAAGAAGGGGTTATACTTCTTGAGTTCGAGACGCTCGGTGGTGGTCTGCTTGTTCTTCATCGTCGTGTAGCGTGAGGCTGGCTTGCCTTCCTTCTTCGCTTCCGTGCATTCGAGCGTGATGATCACGCGTGCGCCCTTCTTTGCCATTGTCGATCTCCTGGTGTGCCACCGCCGATGTTTCGGACGGTGGTATGTCGTTCATTGTGATTAGGATAGCTACAAAGCTACGGTCTTGCCGAGGTAATTCCAAACGTCCTGACCACGAGCTCAATTGGCAGCCGTGTGAGCAGCACCCAGGGATGGCCGACCAGCCTTTGGTGGCTTGGGAGGGTCGACAAACGCGATCTTGACAGCTTCATCGGCGTGCGAAACGAAGATGATCTTCAGCCCCTTGGTCACCTCCGGTTGGAGCTCGTCGATGTCCTTCCGGTTTTCTGACGGCACGAGGACGGTGGTCATGCCGGCGCGTTTGGCCGCCAGAAGCTTCTCGTTCAAACCTCCGATGGCCAGAACGTTGCCGCGAAGGGTCACCTCTCCGGTCATGGCGACGTCTCCACGCAGGGGGCGACCCGTTGCTGCTGAAAGAAGCGCCATCGTCATGGTGATGCCCGCCGATGGTCCGTCCTTCGGGATCGCTCCCTCCGGAACGTGAACGTGTATCTGGCGGTCCTTGGCGAACATCTCGTCGAGCCCGAAGCGTGCGTGATTGCTGCGCAGGTACGACAGGGCGGCCATGGCCGACTCTTTCATGACCTCGCCAAGCTTCCCGGTAAGCGTCAGCCGCTCGGAGCCGGGCATGATCGTGACCTCTACCGGCAGAGTGTCGCCGCCCATGGACGTCCAGGCAAGCCCCATGGCCACGCCGACCTTGTTGCTGAGTTCTTCGGGTTTGACCTTGTACTTTGGCGCACGGAGGAATGTCTCGACCGCGCGCTCGTCAATGACCCAGCGCTTGTTGCGCGCAATCGACTGGAACGTTCGCGATGCGCGGACGTCACCCTCAAAGGCCGTCTTCGATCTCTTGCCTACGGTGTCGACGATCTCGACGGCGAGCTTGCGAAGGATGCTGGCGACCTCGCGCTCGAGATTTCGTACGCCGGCCTCGCGAGTGTACTCACGTACCAGCCGGCTCAGGGCGCCGTCGGTGAACGTGATGTCCAGACCCTGCAGGCCGTGCTTTTCCAGAAGCTTCGGAACGATGTACCGTTGGGCGATCTGGATCTTGTCCGGCTCGAGGTAGCTCGACAGCTCGATCACTTCCAGGCGGTCGAGCAGGGGACCCGGAATGTCGTATTTGACGTTGGCGGTAGCGATGAAGAGAACGTTCGACAGGTCGTAGTCGACCTCCAGATAATGATCACTGAACGTAGCATTCTGCTCAGG
>DNLG01000051.1:2528-6528 GCA_003488525.1 Bacteroidota bacterium
CCGGCACGCTTCATCGACTGAATGATCTTGCCCGGCATGGCGCCGATGTAGGTGCGACGGTGTCCGCGGATCTCGGCTTCGTCGCGCACGCCCCCTAATGAAAGGCGCACAAAGTTGCGCCCGAGCGCACGAGCGATGGACTTGGCCAGAGATGTTTTGCCCACACCCGGAGGGCCGACCAGACACAGGATCTGTCCGCGAACAGCACCCACGAGGTTGAGCACCGAGATGTATTCGAGAATGCGCTCCTTGGGCTTCTTCAGGTCGTAGTGGTCTTCATCAAGAATCGTTCGCACATGTTCCAGGCGCAGATTGTCAACCGTGCGTCCATCCCATGGCACCGTGGCGATCCACTCGAGCCATGTGCGGTTGACGCCGTACTCGGGCGACATTGAAGGGGTGCGCTTGAGGCGATCGAACTCCTCGCTGACCTTGGTGCGCACGGCTTCGGGCAGAACCACCGTGGAAAGCTGGTCAGAGAGCTTGGACAGTTCCGGGCCGCCGTCGTCTTCTTCGCCAAGCTCCGACTGCAATGCTCGGATCTGTTCCTGAATGAAGTACTTGCGCTGGGACTTCTGGATCTGATCCTGAACCTTACTGTCGATCTCCACTTCCAGGCGCAGCAGCTCGATCTCGGCCGTCAGCAGTTGAACGAGTTCGTAATACTGCGCGCGCACGTCCGGCGCATCAAGAATGCGCTGTTTGACGTCGACCTTCTGAGGAATGTTAGCCGCCGCATAGTAGAGCTTGCGTACCGGGTCCTCCAGATTCTGAAATGCACCCAATACCTCCGGAGGAAGGTTGCGGTTGCTTTTGACGAATTCCTCGAAGAGCTCCGTGGCATGACGCACCAGCGCCGACAGGTTGCGATCGTTGACGTCGGCATGAGCCGGAAGGGTCTCGATCTCAACTTCCATGTATGGCTCGGAGCGCACCGAGCGCGTGATGCGGGCAGGAACCGTGCCCTCAACCAGCACCTTCAGTAGATTATTCGGCAGGCGCATGACCTGAAGGATCTTGGCCACCGTTCCCACCGAATGCACATCATCGATCGTTGCATCTTCCGTAGCCGGATTCCGCTGGGAGACGACGAGGATAAACTTCTCCCGTTCCATCGCCTCGGCCACGGCCTTTAGCGAGGATGCACGTCCGATCAGGACGGGGAAGATCATATGCGGGTAGATGACGATATCGCGAAGGGGCAATACCGGCAGCTTCTCAAGTGAGGGATTGCTGCGGCGGTCGGCCTGTTCGATCGAATCGAGGACGTCGGATTGGTCGTTCATGGGCGGGATTGACGTGGAAAGGGGGCGAAAATTACAACTCCACGCACTTCATGGTTCCCCGGGTTTGGTCGTAACCCCAAGAAAGACCTATCTTTGCTTTCTTGACTGAAGTCTATGTCCACTTTACCAGAAGGTTTGTTTGAGGCGTCCGAGTTTACCCCTCCAGGGTCCGCGTGTCGAATCACAGCGTAAGCATAAGATCAACGACGAGATCGGAGCTCCCGAGCTTCGTGTCGTAGATTCAACAGGCGCTCCTCTCGGCATTCTGCCGCGGCGTGAAGCGCTGCGTATTGCTGCCGAGCGTGAGTTGGACCTTGTGGAGATCGCCCCTCAGGCCAATCCTCCAGTCTGCAAGATCATCGATTACGGCAAGTTCGTTTACGAACAGCAGAAACGTGAGAAGCAGCAGAAGAAGACCCAGACACAGACAACGCTCAAGGAAGTTCGATTCAAGGCCGGAACCGACACGCATGACTTTGATTTCAAGACACGTCATGCGCACCAGTTTCTGGTCGAGGGACACAAGGTAAAGGCCACCGTCATGTTCAAGGGTCGAGAGATCCTTCACAAGGAACTTGGCGAGGTCCTTCTGCAGCGCTTCATCGACGCGCTGGCCGATGTGTCGAAGATCGATCAGCCGATGAAGATGGAGGGGCGCTTCCTTGGAGTGCTCCTTGCGCCGGAGTCGAAGAAGACAGCAAAGAAGAAGAGTGATATGCCGGCTGGCGACGCAACGCAAGCCCCGTCGACAGAGCCGGCAGCAACAGCAGCAGAACAATCGAGTGTAAAGGAGTAAACAGCAATGCCAAAGATGAAGACCAATTCGGGTGCCAAGAAGCGCTTCAAGATCACCGGTTCCGGTGCCATCAAGCGTCAAAAGGCCAACCGCAGCCACATTCTGACGAGCAAGACGCGTAAGCGCAAGCGCAACCTGCGGCAGGACACGCTGGTTGACCCCAGCAACATGAACAATGTGTTGCACTGCCTGGCGCTTCGCTGATCAGTCGACGTTTTCTTTCACCGTCGTTCAGGGACATGCCGTTCTCCTGACGACAACCTTCAAGGAGTTTTGACATGCCACGCAGTGTCAATAAAGTAGCGGCGCACCAGCGGAAGAAGAAATACTTCAAGCTCGCCAAGGGCTACTGGGGCGCCCGGTCCAAGGTCTGGACCATCGCAAAGCATCACGTTGAAAAGGGCCTTCAGTATGCCTACCGTGATCGCCGCAATAAGAAGCGCACGTTCCGCTCGCTTTGGATCGTTCGCATCAACGCTGCCGCTCGTGCCAATGGCACCACGTATTCGCGTCTGATGCACGGTCTGAAGCAGAAGAACATCGGCATCAACCGCAAGGTACTGGCCGATATTGCGATGAATCATCCGACTGTGTTTACGACTCTTGTTCAGTCACTGTAAGCACAGCTGACCCGAAAGGGTCGGCACCGACAACCAACGATCTGATGACGGCGACGGCGCGAAGAATTTCCGCCTTCGCCGTTGTCGTATGTGACTAATTTGTACCATGACGTTGATAGAACAACTCCAGCAACTGCACCAGGTGATCGCCGCTGAAGCCGAGCAGATCACCTCTGCTGACGATGCCGAAGCTTTTCGCCTTCGGCACCTTGTGAAGAAGGGCACGATCCAGGCATGCGTCGAGCAAATGCGCTCGGTTGCGAAGGAAGACAAGCCCGTTGTCGGCAAACTCCTCAACCAGGTCCGTGATCTTGCCGAACAGGCTCTGGAGCGCGCCCGCGACCAGTTCTCGCGCTCGGCGAGTGTCGAGCCGTTGGATGTGACGCTGCCGGGCAGGGGAGTGTCCGCCGGAGCAATCCATCCGATCACGCAAACGGTGGACCGGTTGGTGGAGATCTTCACGTCGATGGGATTCGACGTTGCCGAAGGTCCGGACGTCGAAGACGACGCCCACAATTTCGAGCACCTGAACTTCGCGCCGGATCATCCGGCACGCGATATGCAGGATACGTTCTTTGTCGACGTTCCCGGACGTGACGATGTGCTGCTTCGCACGCATACGTCATCGGTGCAGGTACGCGTGATGCAGAACATGAAGCCCCCGATCCGCTGTATCATGCCCGGGCGGGTTTACCGAAACGAAGCTGTGAGTGCCCGCTCGCTGGCAGAGTTTCATCAGATCGAAGGATTGTACATCGACCGCGGTGTGAGCATGGCCGACCTTAAAGGGACGATCATGGCCTTTGCGCGGCGGTTCTATGACGCTCATGCCGAGTTCCGCTTCCGGACGTCGTACTTCCCGTTCACCGAGCCCAGCTGCGAGATCGACATGTCCTGCTTCCTTTGCAAGGGCAACGGCTGCCGCATCTGCAAGCACTCCGGGTGGCTCGAGATCTGTGGTGCCGGCATGGTACATCCGAATGTGCTGCGCGCCTGCGGTATCGACCCGGACGAGTACTCGGGCTTTGCTTTTGGCTTTGGCGTCGAACGAGTAGTACTGATGCTCACCGGCATCGATGACATCCGCCTGCTGTATGAAAACGACGTCCGCGTGATCGGACAGTTCACCCCATGATCCTGCGGGTACGCGGTCTTAGCAAGTCCTATCGCGGTGTCGGCTCGATGCCGACGCACGTGCTGCGCCGGGTCGATCTGTCGATCGGTGCCGGGCAGATCATGTCGATCATGGGCCCGAGCGGTGCCGGAAAGAGCACGCTTCTGCATGTCCTTGGCTCACT
>DNLG01000051.1:6738-7195 GCA_003488525.1 Bacteroidota bacterium
AGGTCGATCGGCATCGTCTATCAGTTTCATCATCTGCTGCCGGAGTTCACCGCCGTTGAGAACGTCATGATGCCGGCGCGCATAATTGGCGTTGCAAAGGGGGCCGCTCGGATGCGGGCTATGGAGCTTCTGGACCGCGTCGGACTCTCGGCCCGTGCAGAACATCTTCCTGCCGAGCTCTCCGGAGGAGAGCAGCAGCGCGTTGCGGTTGCACGCTCGCTGATGAACCGGCCCAGGATCGTTCTTGCGGACGAGCCGACAGGTAATCTCGATTCGGCCAACGCCGAGCAGGTCAGTCATCTGCTCATCCAGCTGGTGCGAGAAGAAGGCTCTGCCTGCATCATCGCCACGCACAGTGCCGAGCTTGCGACGCTGGCCGATGTACACATGTCGATGATCGACGGAACGCTCTCCGAATGCTAAGCACACGTCACGTCAGCCGTGTGCTGATCGGCTA
>DNLG01000051.1:7418-11172 GCA_003488525.1 Bacteroidota bacterium
AGCTTCTTCGGTTCTCTGCTTGTCATGCTCGGTGTGCTGCACCGTATGGGCCGCATGTGGACGCTTCCGGCGAGCGTATCCGCGTCTGTGATCTTCAGTCTAACGTTTCTCTGGCGCTCGGCGCTGCAGTGGATGCACGTTGCAGGCGGTGAGCCCGACCGACTTGGAATCGCCGCGCTACTCTCGGTGATGGCCGGTGTAAGTGTCGTTGTCTCGATCGTGCTGGCACGCACCTACAGGCACTAGGCCTGCGTTACGATCGCACGCTGCCGAACAGATCGAATTCAGCAGAATCCTCGATCTCTACGTCAACGAACGAGCCAATGGCAAGGGGCTTGGCTGATCGTACATAAACATCGTTATCAACCTCCGGCGCGTCGGCCTCGGTTCGCCCCCTGAACTCACCGGAGATCTCTTCTTCGATCAGCACACGAAGGGTCTGGCCGATCCGCTGCTGATTCATCTCCTGCGAGATCACGCGCTGCACATCCATGATGCGGGCCCGGCGTTGTTCCTTGACCTCGGCAGAAATCGGGTCGCCGAGGATGTAGGCATAGGTGTCATCTTCCTGGGAGTAGGTAAACACGCCCAGACGATGGAAGCGCTGCGCCGTGATGAACTCTTCCAGCTCGTCAACATCGGCCTCGGTTTCCGAAGGATAGCCCACGATAAACGTGCTACGCAGGACGATCTCCGGCACGCTCTGGCGGATCTCATCGAGCAGTTCTTCCGTAGCCCGACGCGTGATGCCGCGGCGCATGTTCTTAAGGACATTGGTCGAAGCATGCTGAAGCGGCATGTCCAGATAGGTGCAGATGTTTGGCGTATCGCGGATCACGCGCAGCACATCCTTGGGGAAGTGCGATGGATAGGCATACATGCAGCGTATCCATTCGGCACCACTTTCGCCGGCAATGCGCTCAAGCAGCGTTGCCAGGGTGCGCGAGCCATCCGTGTCCATGCCATAGTATGTTAGGTCCTGCGCAACGAGCACGATCTCCTTGGCCCCCTGAGCAACAAGTGACCGTGACGTTTGCACGAGTCTGTCGGCATCGATGCTGCGGTGATTGCCGCGCATGACGGGGATGGCACAGAACGAACACGGGTGGTCGCAGCCTTCGGAGATCTTCAGATAGGCATAGGGAACGGGGCTTGTCAGGATACGTTCGCCCAGCAGCGCATACTTGAGGTCGGGCGAGATTGCCTTGATGATCTGCTCGTACGCTTCAGTGCCAAAGTAGTGGTCGACCTCGGGGATCTCGCGCCGGAGGTCATCGCCATAGCGCTCGCTGAGGCAACCAGCCACGACCAGCTGCTTGAGCTTTCCTTCGCTGCGAAGGCGGGCTGCTTCCAGGATGGCGTTGACGCTTTCCTCCTTGGCCTGGTCGATAAAACCGCAGGTGTTGATCACCAAGGTGTCGGCATCGTCAAGATCTGCCGCAAGCTCCATGGCGTTGGCTTTGAGATGTCCGGCGAGGGTTTCGCTGTCGACGGTATTCTTGCTGCACCCGAGGGTGAGGATATGGACCTTCATGCAAACTTCTTGGCGATGCGCTCGGCAACGATCGGCGGAACGAACTCGCTGAGATTCTGGTGATACCGGCTCAGTTCCCGGATGATGCTGGAGTTGAGGTAGGTGTACTTCTCGTGCGGCATGAGAAAGATCGTGCTGACCTGCGGCTGAAGCTTACGGTTCATGAGTGCGATCTGAAACTCGTACTCGAAGTCCGTCACGGCGCGTATGCCGCGCACGATAACGCTGGCCCCGTGGTCACGGGCGAAGTCCACAATCAGACCCGAGTGAACAACGACGCTGACATTGCCCAAGTGACGCAGTGATTCAGTGGCCATTTCGAGACGTTCCTGCTCGTCGAAAAGGGGCGTCTTCTTGCTGTTACGGGCAATGACCACCGTGACGCGGTCGAACATCTGCGAGGCACGCTCGATCACGTCGACGTGACCAAGGGTGATCGGATCGAACGACCCGGGATAGATGGCGTGCTTGCCCATAGGGTGCAAAGCTACGGGTTCGGTCCGATACAGCGCAGTACGTCTACAACACTGGAGCCGCGAGCCCCCTGCCAGAGCGGCGCAAAACCGGATGTGGGCAGCAGATATTCCTGATCGCCGTGTTCGATCACCACCATGCCGCCGTCTGACACATGGGAGCCAGTTGCGAGCGCCTGCAACACACGGTTGCCGTCGCGCCGTGCATACGGTGGGTCGGCAAACACGCAGTCGAACACAGGCAACTGCATCGTTTCGATCGCGGCCAGCGCATCAGTTCGAATGATCTCCACGCGGTCGCCGACGCCGAGTGACGTTGCCACGGCGCGCAGGTGACGGCATATCTCGGTCGACATGTCGACCATGACGGCCCGTTCTGCACCGCGGCTCAGGGCCTCCCACGTAAGGATTCCACTGCCGGCATACAGGTCAAGAACGCGCGTGCCGCCCAAGCCGCGATGGCGTTCCAGGACGTCAAAGAGCGATTCGCGCAGACTGTCCATGGTGGGCCGCGTCTGATTGCCGGGCGGGGAGGGAATGACTGTGCGACGCAGGATGCCGCCGATGATGCGCATGTTCTAAAGAAGCAGTCGGGGAATGGCGGCAGACATGATCGGAGCGATCACGTGTGCTCTTGAGAGGATCTTGCCTGCAGTGGAAGAGTCGAGCGCCGAATCAACAGCGCGGAAGGGCTGAAGTCGGGTGGACTTGATGTCCGACCGACGCAGCGTGACTTTAAGGTCGTCGATCATCGGCACCGTAAGGTAATCGCCGAAGAGCATGACATGGCGGATGTCCAGGTCGAAGCGTGTTCGAATAGAATCCAGTGCCGACAGTACGATGCGTTCGAAGGGGGCGTCCTGATCGCGCTCATGGGTCAGGATCACCGAAGGCACGTGCTGCGGGCTGATCACTACGGCAATGAATCTTGAACCGCGCCTGCCGCACAGAACCCATGCATGACGCTGCGGTGGTGTGCTTAGCAGAGCAAGGCGTATATCGACCGACAGGTCCGATATCGGAGCGCTTCCGGATGAAAGGTTGTTGCCGCTTAGGTCGAGTCGATCAGGAGCAACAACAACCAGAGAATTCCACGTCAGGCCCGATGGCGATTCATGATGGCATTCGAGCTCGGTGCCGATCGTCGCGTCCAGACCGCAGACTTCCTCAAGTTCGAAGGTGCGGCGCATGGCGTTCGAGGCCGACGACGACGGGTACGCATGCACGAACCAATGGGCGCAGCCCACAACCACCGAGGCTTCGTGATCAACCGGTATGAGCAGATCGAGCTTCGTGGCCGGGTCATGCTCGCGGTAGTCCACCAGACGGGGAACGTCGGGCTCAAGGTCCCACGTTGCCGTGAGGGTGCGCCGAGGATGCAGGTAGACCGTGGAAGACAACATCGCGGACAATTTACGGCACGCTGATGAACGGGCGTAGCTTCTCGAGGGTCTTTGGTCCGATTCCCTTGACGTCCAGCAGGTCCTCGGCAGATGTGAACCGCCGCACGCGCCTGCGCTCAATGATGCGCTGCGCCATCGCCGGGCCGATGCCGGGCAGCTGCTCAAGCTCGGCGGCCGTGGCATTGTTGATAGGCACCGGGCGGAGCGGTACGGACGACGTTGCCTTCAGAGGGCGTTTGTCAGGGCTCTCTGCCAGGGAGTCGGCAGAAGATCTCGCGAAAACGTAGCCGGCGTTCGCACTGTTGGCACCGTCTTCATCTGCAAGCGAGTCCAGCACGCTGAGC
>DNLG01000121.1:0-8074 GCA_003488525.1 Bacteroidota bacterium
ACTACGAAGTTGCTGTTACGTTACTGCATATCTGTGATGTGGGGAAAATATTAGAAACAAGCGTGGCTCGCCAGCTTCCCGAGAGGCTCTCGATAGGGTGTTAAACATGATCTAACAAAAAACAGCGAAGCTACGGGCTTCGCTGTTGAGAGTACCGGAGGAGGGACTTGAACCCCCGACACACGGATTATGATTCCGTTGCTCTAACCACCTGAGCTACTCCGGCGCCTTTTGAAGGGACGCAAAGATACAAATCCGCACAAGAAACAGAACTCAAAGTGGGTTCTGCAGACGGCCCAATTCGTCGCGGATGCGGGCCGCCGTTTCATAGTCTTCAACTTTGATGGCTTGATCAAGTTCCTGTTCGAGGCGCTGACGCAGCGTCAGTGGCTCAGCCGATGGGGCGGGAGCAGGAAGCTGCTCCGGTACTGATTCATCGTCAGAAGCCCCCTCCTCAACCTCACGGATCTCGTCGGCGTGGATCGAGGCTTCTTCCATGATCGATTCATCGACGTACATCGGAACCTGGCATCGCACGGCCAGGGCGATCGCGTCACTTGGACGTGCGTCGACCTCGAGATCCGAGTACTCGAAGAAGATCGACGCGTAGAACGTGCCGTCCTTGATCGCCGTGATGACCACCTCGCGCACCTGTGCGCCGAGCGCGTCGATGACGTTCTTGAGCAGGTCATGCGTCATGGGGCGCTGTGGACGCACACCCTCGAGTTCGTTTGCAATGGCCTGCGCTTCTGGCTCTCCGATGACGATCGGCAGACGCCGCTCACCGTCGATCTCCCGCAGTAGCAGGGCATAGGCCCGCTGCGAGTTGGGATTGACCGAGAGGCCCAGTATGTCGACGTGTACCTTGCCCATCAACTCGAATTCCTTAGTTCTTACCTGTTACGGCAGATATCGCTGTGGTCAGTCGTGGCAGAACTTCGAACACATCGCCCACGATGCCGTAATCAGCAACGCTAAAGATAGGAGCATCCTTGTCTTTGTTGATTGCGACAATAATCTTGCTCGAAGACATGCCGGCCAGATGCTGAACAGCGCCGCTTATGCCGCAGGCAACATACATCGTCGGACTGACGGTTTTGCCCGTCTGTCCAACCTGCTCACGATGAGGACGCCATCCGGCGTCGACCACTGCGCGGGATGCGCCGACGGCCGCGCCCAGACTCTTGGCAAGATTCTCAACGAGATTGAAGTGCTCAGGCCCCTTCAGACCACGTCCGCCGGAGACGATGATGTCGGCCTCGGAAACATCAAGCTGACCCTCATTGCGCGTGACGTTGGTCACCTGCAGTGATGGAATCGACGATGTTTGAGAGGGGGCGAACGCCTCCGATGCAGCTGCACTGCCTCCGACGTTCTTTGCCGTGAAGAGGTTCGGCCGCAGCGTGGCGACGGTTGTCGAGGTTGTGGACTTGACGTTGACCAGTGCCTTGCCGGCATATACAGGACGTGTTGCTTCGATGGCCGAAGCCGAGCCGTGGAGCGCCACACAGTCGGGCAGGAAGCCGGCCGACAGGCGCACCGCTACGCGCGGGGCAATGTTCTTACCCGTGGAATTGGCCCCGAACAGCACCAGCGTTGCACCCACCTTGGTCGCTGCCTCGGAGATCGCCGCGGCCATGCGAGCCGATGGATGCGCGGACCACTCGTCACCGGAGACATTCAGGACGGTTGTCAGTCCATACGCTCCGGCCATGGCAAGGTGTTGCTGCGATCCGTTGAAGATGATGCCCGTAACAGCTGCGCCCCCGGCAACGTCAACCGCCGCCGTGATGGCTTCACAACTGGTGCGCTTCAGGCCATCGGCCTGTGATTCGAGAACGACGAGAATGCTCATATGTCAGATCACCTTTGCTTCTTCGTGGAGGAGACGGACCAGTTCCTGGACGTCGGCATCGGAGTCACCAAGAACCTTGTTCAGACGCTTGGAAACCGGCAGCGTCATCGACGTTGTGGCAACGCGTGGCTGCGCCGACGATGCCGCGCGCTCGGCAATAGGCTTGGACTTGGCTTTCATGATGTCCGGTAGCTTGGGGTAGCGCGGATCATTCAGCCCCTTCTGTGCGCTGATCACACATGGCAGGGCACACGAGACGCTGTTCTTGCCACCTTCGATGTCACTCTCGGCGGTGATGTTCGATCCCTCAACGGTAAGTGCCGAGACCATTGGAATGTCGGCCCAGCCCAAGAGCTCGGCCACCATCGATGGAAGTGCAAATGAATCGAAGTCGATCGACTGACGTCCGAAGATCACGAGTTCCGGAGACGTCTCCTTTGCGAGCTCAGCGATCGAGCTGGCAACCGTGAAGGAGTCTGCACGCAGATCGTCCTTGATGTGGATCGCTGTATCGACGCCCATGGCAAGGGCCGTGCGGAGGACTTCCTTTACCGAGTCCGGTCCGACGCTGACGGCCGTAACCGTGCCGCCATGCTTTTCGCGCAGGCGCAGTCCCTCCTCGATCGCGAACTCATCGTACGGATTGAGAATGAACTTCACGCCAGCCGGATTGATCGATGTGCCATCGGCTCCGACGGCCACCTTCGTGGTCGTGTCGGGCACCTGGCTGATGCACACGAGAATGTTCATAAATGGTCGTAAAAGTGGTGTGATCTGTTCTGAAAAATCGTCGAAAGGGGCTGCAAAGATACGCCAATCAGATAATACCCATTGCCCAGAGAAGGCTGATGTTGGCACGCTCGACATCGGCCTTGGCCGAGACCAGTCGCTGCAGCGCTTCGCCATAAAACCGCTCACGGAGGTTCAGCGTCAGGAGCGACGCGTCGCCGGCGGCGAACCGCTGCTGCTCGGCGTTGACCATGATCCGGGCCAGCCGGACTTCTTCCTGGGCGATGCCCAGACGTTCGAGCGAACGTTCAATGGCGATCAGAGAATTTCGCACGTCCACCTCAACCACGCGGCGCGTCAGCAGCAGAGAGAATTCGGCCCGGTCGACCGCGACCGACGTGGTCTGCACACCGGCCGATGCCTGCCGGAAAAGCAGTGGCTGCTGCATGCGCAGGCCGATCTTGTAGTCCATCGCCGAGGGCTGTCCGGCATCATAGGCCACCACGCCGGCATCGAACTCAAGGTTTGGACGCATGAATTCTCGGGCGAGAGAAGAGTCGAGGCGCGCGGTTTGCAAGGCCAGCTCTACACGACGTAGTTCGGGGCGCGCCGCGAATGCCACATTGATGGCCGTCTCGGCCGTCCGTAGCGAATCAACACGTCCTGAAAGTAGTTGCGGCGCATCGAAAGGATCAGGGATCAGAATTCCGTTATCGGAAAAAACAAGCCCCTTGACGTCCACACCCAGCTGCTCGGCAATGCGCAATGTGCGCAGGCGTTCGCCCTCTCGACGTCGCACTTCCTGCGCTGCCTCGGTCGAGTCGATCAGGGCTGACTCACCGCTGAGCGATCGGCGGATGATGAAATCCTGACGCAGCCGTGCAAGCTTCAGGAGTGTATCGGCAACGCTGACAAGTTCAAATGCCTCACTCCAGTCGAGAAACCGCTGTCCCGCCAGGCGAAGAAGCGCATTGCGTTCAAGCTTCTGCTGGGCAACGGCAAAGTCAGGACGCAGTTCGGCTTTGCGAAGCTGGTTTCGCCGTGCGTCGGTGAAGATGCCCTGCAGCAATGGCAAGCTCACCCCCAGCGATGCCTCGCCGGCGGTTGTCGTCAGGTCTTCGGGGTTGATCGATGCGCCCGTGCCACGCTGGAATCCGGCCTTGATCTTCGGTCCGAAGAGAAGGTCAAGGGGCTGTTCAATCGACCCCTCCAGGAGCGTCAGCTTGTCGGTACCCGACTTCACCTTTGATTCGTAGTTCACCGCAAGCAGGGGATCGAATCGGCCCAGCGCCGAACGCAGTTCGGCATCGGCCAGCTCGGGTTCGAGATTGGCCGCCCGGATCGTTGGGTGGTTCCGCTCAACCAAGTCCAGAAACTCCCGGAGACTGACGAACCGCTGTGCGGTGGCAGTTCCTTGGACCAGAAGGGCCGACAGTGCAAGCAGAAGCAGACGGTGTGCCGCGTTCACTATTCCTCCTTCTTGGCGGGCTTAGGCGCGGCCTTGCCGGCTTCCTTCGAGAGTGTGACCGGGTACTGCGGTGGGAAGCCCATGAGCTGACGCCAGAGTTCGAAGCCGATGGCCACGTCATCCAGCAGAACCCATCCGGTGGCATCGGTGCCCTGACGCAGATACCTGTTGCTTGGCCAGCGTCCATATCTGGATTCCTCAGCCGGCACGACGAGCACCCGGAAGCGACCTGAGCCGTCGTCGGTTGCATCCACGACCTTGACGCGTCCATGGAACACACCAACCTGAAGAGCCTGCCAGCCAGAGAACTGGAAGGCAGGGAAGCCGCTGAACTGCAGCGAAACCAGGCGTCCGGGTTCGACCAGTGCTGCATCCATGCTGCCAACGTAGAGCTCAACAGCACGATCGTCGCCGGCCGGAACGATCAGGGCAAGAGGCGTACCTTCTTTGACGGTCATGCCTTCGCCGAACTTCTCAATGCGAACGATCACGCCGGAGATCGGGGCAAGCACAACGCCAGCACCGCGCCTGCCCTCGGCGTTGGAGACGCGGATGTCCATTTCATGCATGGTTGAATAGGCCTGGTTGACCACGCGCTCTTCTTCGGCTGAGAATGCTTCGATGTCCTGCCGCGCTGCGGTGAGTCCCGTCCAGGCCGACACCGAATCGGCGACAGCCTTTTGCAGGCCGAGCTGGGCCGACTCAAGCTCCCTTCGGGCCACAAGGTCCTGTTTGAACAGCGTGTCGGCCCGATCGTATCGAATGCGTGCCGTCGATGCTTCGATCTTGGCATTATCAAAGCGCGCCTTGGCGGCTTCATAGCGCTGCTCGGCCTGACGTCGACGTTGCATGGCGACTTCGATGGACTGCTCCTGGGCAGCAAAGGTGCGCCCGCGCAGCAGTTGAAGACGTTCGATGATCTCGGTGTCCATGAAGTTCACGTTGATATCGGACATCACAAGAATGGTGTCGCCCTTGTTGACGCGATCTCCTTCTTTGACGTACCACCGAGTGATACGTCCACTGATGGCACTCTCAACCGTCTGTGGTCGTGCCTGCGGCGTAAACGACGTCACGCGTCCACTGCCAACCACCGACTGCTGCCATGGGACGAAGACAAGAAACAGGATCGACCCGACAAGGAACGACAGGAGGATGATCACAAGGGGGCGATGCACTGACGGACTGCTAAGCAGGTCCATCGAAAAGCGGTTCGTTGTCATTGAGTACCTCCACCCGGGGTTCGCCGGCGAAGGATAAGCGAGCGGAGGTCCTCGCGTTCGGCGCAGACCTCATCGAGTGTACCGGAGCAGACAAGAGCCCCCTGCGAGAGTACATGCACCCGACTTGTAGCACTGATGATGTCGGTGTCGAACGAGATGTTCACAACCGTGCACGAGGTCATCTTCATCAGCGAGTTGACCAGGTGCATCTTCAAACCATCTTCGAGTCCCTGGAATGCACTGTCAATGATGATGATCGCTGGCTTTCCAAGCAGTACGCGTGCCAGTAGAATACGTCGACGCACACTGTACGAAAGGTTCGCACCGAGGGCGATGACCTCGGTTTCCAGACCGCGCGGAAGGCGGCGAACCTCATCGCGCAGAAGGCAGAGATTCATCACCGCGTCGATGTCTGACTCAGACACCATGCGGCCGAGTGTGATGTTGTCACGGACACTGCCAGGCAACAGGGCATCGTCCGGATCCATATACCCAACGTGCTCCCGAAGCGAGGCAAGGTCGGCCAACTTGGTATCGACGCCGTTAATGCGAACCTGACCGCGGGTGGGGAGCAGCAGACCGATGATCAGCTTGGCGATCGTCGACTTGCCACTGCCACTTCCGCCGACGATGCTGACGTGTTCGCCGGCACTGATGCTCAGTGATACATCGCGAAGCACGGACGAAGATCCATCGGTGAATGAGACGTTCTCCAACACCACCGATGCGGTATCGCTGGTAGCCGGCACGATCTGTCCAACGCCGTGTTCGGTCGGCAACTTTGTGATGGTCTGCAGCTTGTAGATCGCCGCGGCAAAGTCATAGAAGTCGTCGAACTGCACCAGTAGCTTTTCGATCGCACCGATGATCATCACGATGATGATCTCGGCCGCTACAAGCTGTCCAAGCGAGATGGCTTCTTCGAGCACCAGGATCCCGCCCAATGCCAGAATGCCAACAGTAGCAAAGGCCTTGAAAATGTATGATCCGAGCATCTGTCGCGCCATGATCCGGAAATGGCGAGCCTTGGCATCGACGTACTCCACATTCAGAACATCCAGCCGGTCGGCTGCATAATCCGCCGCACCATCGAGCTTGATCGAGCGTTGATTCCGGGCAACCTCTTCGAGCCATGCCGCCGTTGAGTACTTCGCGTTAGAAACAGACAGTGACGTCGTGAGGGCGCCGCGCCCGAGCAGGAGGATCAAAACAGGAATGAAGGCCAGAAAGATCAGATCGTAGACAAGAAAGAACGGGTGGTAGAGAAACAGCACCAACAGACCCGTCAGAAGCATGAGCAAAGCACCGACGCCCTCGAGGAGGAATTTGCCGATCACTTTCTGAACCGTGATGACATCGAAGAATCGGTTGACGAGCTCCGGAACATACATCCCGCGAATGGCATCTTCACGAAGGCGTGGGATGCGCTGCACGATATCAAAGGCCGTCGTGACGAACAGGCGACGCTGGATGAAGTCGATAACGTGGCGTTCAAGAACCATCATGACCGCAATGGCCAGCATGGAGATAAAGACCACGACGCAGAGCACGACGAGCTGTCGGCTGAAGATGCCAAGCGCAACGGCATTGACCACAGCCTGACTGCTGAGCGGAACGACCAGTCCGAGAAGGCTGATAAACGTCGAATACACCACGACGATGAGAATGTCGCGCTTCTCGGCAAGCAGGAGCGTCTTCATCAGAGGCCAGACATCGCGGAAACGCACAGATTTCTTTCCACCGCTCTTGGCCCCATACGCACCTGAGCTGGCAAGACTGGAATCTTCAGCTTTCAGAAACGAATGCTGCGCAATGGGGATGACGATGCAGTCAGATGCCTCGATCACCGGGCGAAGTTTGGGCCAGGATTTCGACTCTTCCGTGCCGTCAAAAAACTGCGTTACGAGATAGGTAGAAGATCCCTTGCGTTCGGCATGCCGAACATTTCCCGATTCATCCACCCAGATGAGCATTGCCGGGTCATCGGCCAGGGGACCATTGGCACGACGGAGTGTGGCGACAATTCCGATGTCGCGCAGGATCGCCGTCAGGCGCTCAAGCGATACTGATTGAGCTCCGATGCACTCATCGACACGATTGAAGATGGTGACGTTGATGTCGGAGATGTTCGAACGTTCTGCTGTACGGTGCAGACATTGCTGCAGCTGCTGACGTAGTGGCCTCATGAGGGGAGATGCCCTCCACGGCGGAACGTGTGCAGTGTACCGTCGATATTCCAGTGTGTAGTCTTCATGTTGCGAGGCCCCAAGACGAAATGCCCGTTTGAATCATGCACGAAAGCAAACATGGGGATTATTTTCTCAGTTCCGCTGCCAGATATTGTCCCGTAAGCGAGCCCTGTTCTGAGGCCACATCTTCGGGTGTTCCTGTTGCAACAACGCGCCCACCATCACGGCCGCCACCCGGTCCGAGGTCGACGATGTGGTCGGCGCTGACGATGACGTCGAGGTTGTGTTCGATCACTACCACCGTATTGCCGCGGTCGACAAGTCGGTGAAGGAGTTTCATCAGCACGCTGATGTCTTCGAAATGCAGTCCGGTCGTGGGCTCATCAAGCAGGTATAGGGTCTTGCCGGTGTATGACTTGGCAAGCTCGGTAGCAAGCTTTACCCGCTGTGCCTCGCCCCCTGAGAGTGTTGTTGCCTGCTGACCCAGGGTGATGTACGTCAGGCCGACATCCATGAGCGTTTGCAACCGTGAGGAGATGCGGGGGATCTCGGCGAAGAACTCCCGTGCCTCTTCAACGGTCATATCCAGAACGTCGGAGATGGACTTGCC
>DNLG01000121.1:8306-22947 GCA_003488525.1 Bacteroidota bacterium
CCCTTCGCACTCTTCGCAACGACCGCCGGAGACATTGAAGGAAAAACGACCCGCCTGATAGCCGCGGATACGCGCCTCGGGCAGCATCGTGAAAAAGTCGCGGATGAGCGTGAACAGCCCCGTATACGTGGCCGGATTCGACCTCGGTGTGCGTCCAATGGGAGTCTGATCGATCTCGATGACCTTGTCGATGAACTCCAGTCCATGGATAGATGAGTACTCCAACGGCCGAAGCTCCGACCTATGAAGGCGGGCGGCGAGAATAGGGTAGAGCGTATCATTGACCAGGGAACTCTTACCCGAACCGCTCATGCCGGTGATACAGGTGAAGGTTCCGAGCGGGACCTGCAGATCGACGTTCTTGAGGTTGTTGCCGCGAGCACCCTTCAGTTCGAGGATCTTGCCGTTTCCGGTTCGACGCGTCTCGGGACGATACACGCGCCGCTGACCGCTGAGATACTGCAGAGTGATTGACGAGGAGCCCGAAGCATCGCCCAGTCGGATGATATCTCCGATCTCTTCGGAGGATTTCACCGCTACGATCGAGCCTCCGTGGACACCGGCACCTGGACCGACGTCGATCATCGTGTCCGACTCTTCGATCATCTCGCGGTCGTGCTCCACAACCAGGACGGTGTTGCCGATGTCGCGCAGCCGTTTGAGCGATTCGATAAGCTTGCGATTGTCGTGCTGATGCAGTCCGATCGATGGCTCATCGAGCACATACGTCACACCCACAAGATGCGAGCCTATCTGTGATGCCAGTCGGATGCGCTGAGACTCTCCGCCAGAGAGACTGCGAGCACTTCTGTCGAGCGTCAGGTAGCTCAGGCCAACATCATCGAGAAACTGCAGCCGCTGATTGATTTCCTTCAGGATCAGAAAGGCGATCGTGTTCTGACGTTCGTTCAGTCGAGTGTGAAGATCGGCAAACCATGAACGTGCTTCGATGATGTCACGTTTGCCGAGGTTGACGATGTTCTCATCGGCAACCAGCACGCGCATGTGCGGAATCTTCAGCCGTCCACCTTCACAGGTGCGGCAGGTAATGGTGGAGAAGTGCTTCTCTACTGACTTCCGAACGGCCGTCGACGAGGTCTGCTCATATTGATGACGGATCGACGGAAGTACACCGATGAAGGCATGTCGAGCCGATGAGCCTCGATGCTGCGTCTGCAGACGCATTTCGGCATCTCCATAAAGCAACTCGTCGAGCAGCGTTTCATCGATCGTGTTTACTGGCACGGTGGTAGAGATCTTTCGATGCTCGCACCAGGCAAGTACCTGCTTCCACAGCCATGTATCACGTCGCGGACCAAGGGGCGCTATGGCTCCCGATGCCAGTGAGACCGACCGATCGGGAACCACCAGAGCCGGGTCGAAATCCTGCAGCTCGCCGAGTCCGTCGCACGTGGCGCAGGCTCCGTATGGCGAGTTGAAGGAGAACATGTTCGGAGCTGGGGTCTCATATGATGTGCCGCACTGAGGACAGGCATAGCTCGTGCTGAAGAATCGTTCGGCCCAGACCTCGGGCTCTTCTTCGTGCAGAATGGTGATGCCCCCTTCGCCAAGCTGAAGGGCCATCTCGACGCTGTCGGTCATCCGCTTGGTTGGTTCTGCTTCGACAACAAGCCGGTCGATGACCAGTTCGATGGTGTGCATTTTATACCGAGCCAGCTGCATTCCCTGCGTGATCTCGGTCAGCTCGCCGTCGATGCGCACGCGCGTGTAGCCCTGACGCCTATACGACTCAAGCTGCTCACGGTAGTGTCCTTTGCGTCCCTTCACAACGGGTGAAAGGATCTGTATTCGGCGTCCGACCCCGAGGGCCAGGACAGCACCGATGATCTGATCGACCGTTTGCTGTTGAACGGGGATGTCGCACGTTACGCAGTGCTGCACGCCGACCTTGGCAAAGAGCAGCCGCAAGTAGTCGTAGATCTCCGTGACCGTCCCCACCGTTGAGCGCGGACTCATGCCGGTGCTCTTCTGCTCGATCGAGATCGCCGGGGACAGACCCTCTATCGTGTCGATGTCGGGCTTTTTCATCACCCCCAGAAACTGCCGGGCATAGGCCGACAGGCTCTCGACGTAGCGTCGCTGACCTTCGGCAAAGATCGTGTCGAAGGCGATGGAGGACTTGCCCGAACCACTCAGCCCCGTGATCACCACCAGCTTGTCGCGGGGAATGTCCAGGTCGATGCCTTTGAGATTATGCTCACGCGCACCCCGGATCGAGATCGTTGTGATCTCGGTCTCGTCAAACGCAGAAGTCTCGGGAACGGTGCTGGTGGTCATCATACTGCTGGACATATTCTGGCAAATCTACCCTGTCTTACAAGATGACTGCTTGTATAAAACCTGACTAATGGTCATTTTTGCGACCCAAAGTCAGAATATTGACCACTGGTCATAGCACAAGGACGTTTCCATGACACGTTTTGCCCTGAGTCTCGCGGCAGCCATAGCCGCTCTTTCCACGCTTGCCACGGCGCAGGTTCGGCAGCTTTCTCTCGACGAGGCAATTGAGATGGCGATCAAGCAGAATGAGACAATAGCCGTTGCACGCCTTGGTGTCAGGAGGGCCGAGTCTCAGGTCCGCGAGGCCCGAGGTACGGCATTGCCTTCGCTGAACGTCTCGGCCGGCTTTAATCACAACATCCAGCTGCCGGTCTTCTTCTTTCCGAATCCTACAACGGGGGAGATAACACCCCTGAGGTTTGGTCTGACGAATGCCTACAACGTCACCACGCAGATCCAGCAGATTCTCTTCAACAACTCGGTGTTCACCGCGATTTCCGCCTCGAAGCTTTACAGTGATGCAGCTGAGGCGCAACTCGATGCCGCTGTTGCCGAAGTGATCACCGAAACGAAGAAGCGCTACTACCAGGCCGTGGCCGCAAGTGGCTACACAACGGTAGCGGAGGCCTCACTTGCAAACATCATGGAGCTGCAGCGCAATATCACGGCCCTGTTCGGAGAGGGACTTGTGGCCGAGTTCGACAAGATCAGAGCCGATGTTGCCGTAGCGAATGCTCGTCCCATGGTGCTCCAGGCAAGATCCGGTAAGTATGCCGCCCTGGCAGCTCTGCAGACCTACATCGGAATGAGTCTCGCTGATTCGATCGTTGTATCGGAAGGGGGCTTTCCTGCGATTGCCGAGACACCCGATGCTGAACGGTCCATCACGCAGGCCGCCAATGAAAATCTTGACCTACGGGCCCTGCGTCATCAGATCGATGTCGGTACGCGCATGGTCGATCTCAGCCGGTCGGACTTCTATCCGACGCTGGCGGCCTTTGGACAGTGGCAGAACCAGGGTCAGAGTGAATCGCTCAGTGGTTGGCAGAGTGCCTCCAGCACGGTCGTCGGGCTGAGCTTTTCGATGAATCTGTTCGACGGACTGCGCACAAACGAGAAGGTCGAGCAAGCACAGATCGACGTGCAGTCTGCACGCGAGCGACTTCAACAGGTCTCGAATCTGATCAATCTTCAGGTACGTACGCTGATCAATCAGCTCGAGTCTGCCCGTCAGCGTTCGCAGGCGCAGCGCTCCACGGTCGATCAGGCACAGCGCGGTTTTGAGATCGCCCGTGTGCGATATCGTGAGGGCACCGGGAGTCTGCTCGAGATCAATGATGCCGAGACATCGCTGGCGCAGGCAAGGCTCAATGCGATTTCGGCACTGGTGGATTATCATGTCACTCGGGCTGACTTCGACCGGGCCACCGGACAGATCGACCGCTCATACTGGCGCTTCGTGCGTCAGGAATCAAAGTAACGCTCGCGATCATGGGAACGATTCAGCGTAAGGAACGCGAGCGTGATCAGCGCCGTAGGGCCATTCTGGCCTCGGCGCGGTCTGCCTTCGTAAAGTACGGTATTGCTACCACCACGATGGAGCGTATCGCTCAAGAAGCGGAGCTGGCAAAAGGCACGCTCTATCTGTACTTCCGAAGCAGGGAAGAGCTGCTTATGGGTCTTCTGGCAGATGATCTTGCAGCGCTGACAGCGTCGATCACGACGGTGTCGGAAAGCCCCCTTGCACCACCGGAGAAGCTAGCATCGGCGTTCCGGACGTTCTACACCTATTCCCAAGAGAATCAGTTCTTCTACCAGGTCATGACGCAGACGAATATTGGGCTGCTTCTTCAGCCAAACTGCGAAACGTCGATCATCACCGAGTTCATTAGTGTCAATGAGCGTCTGATCTCGGTGGTAGAGGGCATCGTCAGCGAGGGCGTAGCCGCAGGGTACTTCTTCCTGCATGGTCCGATACGGACCGTTGTGGCAGAGATCATCATTGCCATGAAGGGATCAGTCATGATCCTGCGTAACAATCTCATTCCACCGGGCTGGGTGACCGAGCCGGAGCAGGTGATCCTGCATGACATCGTTCAACTCATCATCCGTGGACTCGGTCGCTCACCTTCACCGACAGAGGCCAACGCATCGATATGAGAACCAGCATTGTTTCCATTCGTCGTGCGGCACCTGTGCTGGCACTTCTGATTGCGGTTGGTCTTGCCGGATGCGGTAAGTCCGACAAGACGGTCCGTGCGGAGCGTCGTTCGATCACTCAGGCCGTCTATGCCTCGGGAAAGATCTACCCGGTAGGCTTCCACCGTGCATCGTCGAAGATGCCCGGGATCGTGCAGGAGATCCTGGTCAAACCCGGTGATCTGGTCAAGGCCGGACAGCCCCTTCTGCGTATCCGTGCGACATCATCAGAGCTTGCCGTGGAGTCTGCCGAAACGGTCTATGGACTTGCCCGAGAGAATGCCAGTGACCAGGGGGCTGTCCTACGGTCGGTAGCTGCCGAGCTTGAAGCAGCCCGTGCAAAGCTCGAGCTCGATTCCATGACGGCCACGCGTGCCAAGCGACTTCTGGCGCAGCAGGCAACCTCGCAGTCTGTGTATGATGCGGCAAAGACGCAGTATGAGGTCTCTCAGCGTCAGTTCGAAAAGGCGCGCGACGTCTATGAATCCACGCGCCGTCGTCTGGGAGCCGAGCGTCGCACGGCCGAACTCAATGTCTCGATACAGCGCTCGCTGCGTGATGAGTTCATCGTAACGGCCTCGCAAGCCGGACGTGTCTATGATGTCTTACCGAAGATCGGCGAATTGGTCATGCCGCAGCAGCCCCTTATCGAGATCGGCCAATCAGATAGCATTGAGGTGGAGCTTGCCATTGATGAGAGCGACATTGCTCTTGTGGCCATTGGTCAGCGTGTTGCCTATGCGATCGACGCGGTGAAGGGGCGGGTGTTTTCCGGGCTGGTTACGTCGATCACGCCGCGTGTGTCGGGAATGGACAAGACCGTCAGCGTAACTGCCAGTATAGAATCCCAGGGCGTTCAGCTTCTGCCGGGTATGTCGCTCGAAGCCAACATCGTCGTCTCCCGCAGAGAGCGCGCACTCGTCCTTCCACGGGAGGTTGTGCCGGCCGACAGGGTTGTGACCATTCGCCGAGATGGCAGTCAGCAGCGGGTCCGGCTGAACGTCGGCATCGAAGATCTGCGGTTCGTCGAGATTCTCTCCGGCATTAGCGAGACCGACGAGGTTATTCTGTGAAGAAGACGTCCACCAGAAGCCCCTTGCTGAACATCGCATGGGTCCACCTCATCAGTAAGAAGAGGCAGACCATTGTGGCGATGCTCGGAGTAATGTTCGGCGTTACGGTGTTCATTTTTCAGGCCGGACTTCTTACGGGTCTGCAGAGTTACTTCATTGAAAAAACGGTCAACACCACCGCGCACGTTCACATCTACAACGACGTTCGTGTGGCACGTCCCAATGTGCTGGATCTCGAGTCGGATACAGCTGGCACCTGGACCATGGTTCGCAACCAGAAGCCCCGTGATGAGGAACGTCGACTGCGCAACGGCTATCAGATCCTGCGCGAGATCGAACGCGATGCGCGCGTTGAAGGCGTCGCTCCGTACCTCGGCCTGCAGGGCATCCTGCGCTATGGTATGTCGCAGCAGGCCGGCACACTTGCCGGCATCGACGTGCAGCGCGAAGATCAGCTGTTTCATGTTGCCGACAATCTGATTGCCGGCGAGCTCGTGCGCATGGAGACGCTTCCCAACGCCGTGATCCTGGGGTCAGGACTGGCCGAGAAACTCGGAGCGCGACTCAATGACAATATCACCGTGATCTCTTCGCGCGGTGTTTCGCTGGATATGAAGGTCGTGGGGATCTCCAAGACCGGCATCACCCTGCAGGATAACACACGTGCATACATCTCCATCCGCAACGCCCAGCGGTTGCTGCAGCAATCGGCGGCATACATCACGGACATCAACGTGCGGCTGCGCGAGGTGGACATCGCCCAATCGATCGCCACCGAATATCAGAATGTGTTCGGGTATAAGGCCGAAGACTGGAAGGCCGCCAACGCCAACGTCTTCGGGATCTTTCGCATCCAGAACCTGACCGTCTCGTTTGTGATCATCTCGATCCTTGTCGTATCGGGCTTCGGCATCTTCAATATCCTCATGACCATCATCTATGAGAAGATGCCCGACATCGCCATTCTCAAGGCGATGGGATATCGCGACAGGGACATACGACGCGTGTTTCTCATTGAATCGATCGCCATTGGTACCACGGGCGGCCTGTTGGGACTTCTGCTGGGTTTCATTACCTCGAAGATCGTCGGAATGATTCCGCTGAACATCCAGGGCTTTGTCAGTGTCCAGTATCTGATCATCAACTTCAATCCGCTGTTCTACCTTGCCGCTTTTGGATTCGCCCTGGTCTCGACGACGGTCGCCGGGTACTTCCCGGCTCGCAAGGCGGCTCGATTCGATCCTGTGGAGATCATCAGGAGCCGATGATGGGATCACCGATCATTACCGCAACGCATGTAACCAAGACCTTCACCGAACCGGTGGAGTTCAAGGTCCTGAACGACATCTCCCTAACGGTCGACAGGGGAGAGTTCGTGGTCCTTGTGGGGCCATCCGGAAGTGGAAAGACAACACTCATGTACACGCTCTCGACCCTCGATACCGAGTATGACGGCACGATCTCCATCGACGGCGTCGACATAAGGGGGCTTGGCAAGGACGCCGTGGCCGATTTCCGCAATTCGATGATCGGATTTGTGTTTCAGTTCCATTACCTGCTGCCGGACTTCACAGTGCTTCAGAACGTTATGCTGCCGGCTCAGCGTCGGGGCATTCTTTCAGCAGAAGAAATGGAAGACCGCGCAATGAAGACACTTTCGATGCTTGGTGTTGCCGATCAGGCAACGAAGAAGTCCAGTAAGCTCTCCGGTGGACAGCAACAGCGCGTGGCCATTGCCCGCGCGCTGATCAACGAGCCGAAGATCATCTTCGGTGATGAGCCAACCGGGAATCTTGACACGAAGAACACAGGTCTGGTGCTGGACATTCTCAATGAACTCAAGGCGGAATTCAATCAGACCATTCTGATGGTTACGCACGACGTGCAGTTCGCGCGTCGTGCCGACAGAATCATCTCGATCCGTGACGGACGGATCGTCGACAACGAAGAACATTATTCACCATCATCACACTGATGTTTATGAAGCGACCACTCTGGCTGCTGCCCCTTATCGCTCTTCTGATCTCCTGCGGGAAGACTGAGGACCCTTCATCGAAACAACGACTTGATCAGTTGCGGGCTGAGAAGCTCCGCATTGAGAAGGAGATCAAGGAGCTTGAAGCATCGCTCCCGGACGGTCAGAACGGCACGTCGGCAATGCCGGTATCGGTGGTCGATGTTACGACGTCCGATCTGGTGCACGTTGTCGACGTCAAAGGCACGGTAGATGCACGTTCAACGATCACTCTGTCGCCGCAGATGGGTGGCCGCATCACTCGCGTTAACGTCACACCCGGACAGGCCGTTACGGCTGGTCAGGTTCTGGTTGAGATGGACGATGAACTGATCCGTAAGGGGATCAAGGAGATCGAGGTTCAGTTGGACTTTGCGCGCACGCTGTTTGAGAAGCAGAAGCGGATCTTCGAGCAGAAGGCCGGTAGTGAAATTCAGTACCTGACGGCAAAGAACCAGCTCGAAGCGCTTGAGCGTCGTATGGAATCGCTCCGCGAGCAGCAGACCATGTCGCGCATCACCGCTCCTCGCAGCGGTTTTGCCGAGAACATCATGGCCAAGGTTGGTGAAATGGCCATGCCCGGCATGCCGGCGCTGACCATCGTCAACATGAGCGACGTGCGCGTTGTCGTGGACGTTGCCGAGACGTTTCTGTCAACGGTCACACTCGGTGATAGAGTGATGATCGAGTTTCCCGAGATCGCTGATACGGTAACGACGGCCATCAAGGCGGTCTCTCGTCTGGTCAACCCGGCCAGTCGCACCTTCCGGCTGGAGATCCCGATCAGCCCCGTTCCATCATTGCTGCGTCCGAACACAACCTGTCGCGTGGCGATCAATGATGTGACCCTGAAGAATGTACTCGTGCTTCCGCTATCGGCAGTGCTGCAGGATAATCAAGGGTCGTATGTGTACTGCGTCGATGACAAGGGGCTTGTGCGACGTTCAAATGTTGCAACCGGACTTGCCTCGGGTGGAAACGTGCAGATCACCTCCGGTCTCGAGCGCGGTCAGCGCGTGATCGTCAAGGGGGCCACTATGGTCTCTGCTGGTCAAAACGTTCGGATCGTGGGGTAACACGCACCATGCAACACCATAAGAGCTTTCCCATCACCGCGTGGGCCGTTGAAAACCGTACGACGATCTACGTGCTCATGGTCATCATCAGCGTTCTTGGCATTCTGACCTATATCAGGCTACCCAAGGAGCAGTTTCCTGATATCGTCGTGCCGACCATTCTGGTGTCGACGATCAATGCCGGCACCTCTCCGACGGACATCGAGAATCTGATCACGCGTCCGATCGAGAAGCAGATGAAGTCGGTGGCCGACGTAAAGAAGGTCACCAGCAACAGCATCCAGGATGCCTCGATCGTCGTTGTTGAGTTCACTACGGACATCGATCCGGTCGTTGCCAAGCAGCGTGTGAACGACGCAGTCGACCGTGCGCGCACGGAGCTGCCGACGCAGCTGACAAAGGAGCCACAGGTGGCTGAGATCGACTTCTCGGAATTCCCGATCATGAACATCAACATCTCGGGGACGGTCGGCCTGGAGGCACTAAAGCAATATGCCGACGAGCTCAAAGACAAGCTCGAGGCGTTGCCGGAGATCCGGCGCACTGATGTCATCGGTGCTCTCGAGCGTGAGGTCCGCGTGGACGTGGATCCTTATCGACTCCAGGCTTTGGGCCTGTCGTTCGATGACGTGTCGCGTGCGATCGGTTCGGAGAACGTGAACATCTCCGGAGGCGAACTGCTCAACGCCGGTGTGCGCCGCAATCTGCAGGTCAGCGGCGAGTTCGCTTCGGTCGACCAGATCAACAACGTTGTTGTGCGCAGCTTCCGGGGGGTAACGGCCTACGTACGAGATGTGGCAACAGTGCGCGAAACCACAAAAGAGCAGCAGAGTTTTGCCCGTCTGGACGGCAAGGAAGTCGTCACGCTGGCCGTACTGAAGAAGGCCGGTGAGAATCTGATCGCCGCCTCGGACAAGATCCAGGAGATCGTGCGCGAATACAGCGAAAAGCGTCTGCCGTCAACCGTCAAGATCACGATCACCAACGACCAGTCTACGGCCACTCGGATCAATCTTGCCGATCTGATCAACACGATCATCATTGGTTTCTTGCTCGTGACCATCGTACTGATGTTCTTCATGGGTGTTCAGAATGCGCTGTTTGTGGGTCTTGCCACGCCCCTTTCATCGTTTATGGCATTCCTTGTGATGCCGGGGCTGGACTTTACCTTCAACATCGTGGTAACGTTTGCCTTCCTGCTTGCGCTGGGGATCGTTGTCGACGATGCCATCGTGGTGATTGAGAACACGCACCGTCTGCACACCAAGCATGACCTTGACGTGAAGACAGCCACGAAGTATGCCGCAGCAGAGGTCTTTGCGCCGGTGGTTGCCGGCACGCTGACGACTCTTGCGCCCTTCTTTCCACTGCTGTTCTGGCCCGGACTTGTTGGTGAGTTCATGGTCTATCTGCCGGCCGTGCTGATCATTACGCTAACAGCGTCACTTGTTGTGGCCTACATCATGAATCCGGTGTTTGCCGTTGACTTCATGGAACGACGTCCGGTGGTGATGACGCAGAAGCGCCTTTTGATTACCGGCGGAGGCGTTGGCCTGCTGGCGGCACTTGGTATTGTGAGCGGTCAGTTGTGGATCACGACGCTGGCGCTCTTCACACTGGTGTTCTGGTACGTGAATAGGCGCTACATCACACCGCGTCTGATCCTGCCGTTTCAGCACCGGACGCTGCCGGCGATCATGTCGGCATATCGGTCCACGCTGCGCTGGTCTCTTCATGGCAAGCGTCCATACCTGATTATTGCTTCGATGGTTGCCCTGCTGATCGTCACATTTGCCATCACGACCGTAGCCATGCGTCCGCCGACGTTTTTCCCCGAAGGGGAGCCCAACTACGCCTTTGTGTATGTTCAGTTGCCGATCGGCACGGACGCCGTTGAAACCGACAGCGTCGTCAAGATCGTCGAGCAGCGCATCCAGAAGGAGCTGGGGACATCGAACCCGCTCGTCAAGTCCGTGATCTCGAACGTCGGCTTAGGGGCCGGTGATCCTCGTAATCCGGATCGTACGATCACACCGCACAAGGGCAAGGTCACCGTGGCCTTTGTCGAGTACCAGAAACGCGATGGAAAGAGCACGGGGGAGTATCTCGGCCGTTTCCGTAAGGTTCTGGCTGATTTGCCGGGCGTAGAGATCGTTGTCGACAAAGAATCCAACGGTCCACCAACCGGTAAGCCGGTGAACATTGAGATCGCCGGCGATGACTTTGAGACATTAACGGCCCTTGCCGAGCAGATCCGAGTGTATCTGACCGATACGGCGAAGATTGCCGGCGTCGAACGTCTGCGCAGCGACCTTGTGCGCAACAAGCCCGAGCTTGCGGTGGTCATTGACCGTGAAAAGGCCAATGCCGAGGGTATCAGCACTGTTCAGGTGGGTATGATGCTGCGTAACAGCATGTATGGCTCCGAGGCAACCAAGTTCCGTTCCGGAGAGGACGAGTATCCCGTGCAGGTACGCTCGATCGAGCGCGTGCGCAGCGACGCCGGGGCGCTGATGAATCAGCCGGTGTCGTTCATGGATATGAGCACCGGACAGTATCGACAGGTGCCGGTTTCCTCCATTGCAACGCTGCAATACACGTCGACCTACGCGGGCATCAATCGCAAGAACCAGCGCCGCGTCGTGACGCTGGGGTCGAATCTGCTGGAAGGATACAACGAGAACGCCGTCAACACGGAGATCCGCGCAGCCCTTCAGGGCTATGCCCTGCCGGACGGCTACACGGTCAAGCTCACTGGTGCGCAGGAAGAGCAGCAGGAAAGCGCGAGCTTCCTGGGCTTTGCCTTCCTGATTGCGGCACTCCTGATCTTTCTGATCATGGTGACCCAGTTCAACTCTGTCACCAAGCCCCTTCTGGTGATGGTCACGGTGGTCTTTAGTCTCATCGGAGTTCTGCTGGGCTTTGTGATCTTCCAGATGACCTTTTCGATCGCCATCACCGGTGTCGGAATTGTGGCGCTTGGCGGAATCGTTGTCCGCAACGGGATCGTGCTACTGGACTTTACCGATGTGCTGCTGTCACAGGGGTGGAGCCTGCGCCGCGCCGTGATCGAAGGCGGAGCGATCCGCTTCAACCCGGTTATCCTCACAGCAGGGGCTACGATCCTCGGGCTAGTACCGCTGGCCATTGGATTGAATGTGGACTTCTGGGAACTGATCAACCTGCGCAACCCGCACTTCCACATCGGCTCCGACAGTGTAGCGTTCTGGGGTCCGCTGGCATGGGCCATCGTCTACGGTCTGGGTTTCTCGACCTTTCTAACGCTGGTGGTCGTGCCGTGCATGTACTACATTCTGGCACGTCGTGGCATCAAACGACAGTTGCGCCGCACACGTGCCGCGCGTGCCGCCGAAACTCTTACTTCTTCTTGAAGTCGAGTGAAGCGCTGTTGATGCAGTAGCGCAGGCCGGTAGGTTTCGGACCGTCGTCGAATACGTGACCGAGGTGCGCCCCGCAACGGGCACAAAGCACCTCGGTGCGTTCCATCATGAGCGAATTGTCCTCGTGAAGTTCGACGTTGGTCTTGGCAACAGGATCGTAGAATGAGGGCCAGCCGGAGCCGGATTCATACTTTGTGCCGCTCGGAAAGAGCTCCGTTCCGCAGCAGCGGCAGAGATAAATGCCCTCGTCGTGGTGGTCCCAGTACTTACCCGTGAAGGCACGCTCGGTGCCTTTCTTGCGGGCGATACGGTACTCCTCATCGGAGAGTTCCTTGCGCCACTCGTCGTCGGTCTTCTGTATGCGATTCATCGGTGTTGCCTTTCTGGTGGCGGTTGAGTAGATCGTTACCGTCTTCGCGCCAGACTTCGATCCTGTCTGGCCGTTGGTAGGGGGCGTGCAGGCAATGCTGAAGGCTGCCAGCATCAGGAGTGTGATGATGCTCATCGGATAAGAACAGTTGGTGAGATCTCAGGGGGCTTTTCACTCCGGTCATACTGCACGTGATGCAGGAATAGGCCCGAAGGTGGAGCCGTCTTTGTGGCGGGAAACGATGACTGCGTCGACAAAAGTTCACGCATCTGATCCGGCGTAACGGCTCTGCGACCGCATTCGACGATCATACCGACCATCTGGCGAACCATGCGCCAGAGGAAATGTGAGCCCCGGACGTTGATCACAATGGTGGGGCCCCACGTGTACATGCGACATGCTTCGAGGTCGACCGTGGTGGATTTCGCTTCCGGGTCATCCTGCGTGAATGAGCGGAAGTCATGGAACCCCTCAAAGATCCCGCATGCCTCCTGCATCTGATCCAGATCAAGGCGGTCTTTGATCCACCAGACATAGCGCTTGCCGAAGGCCGTTCGGCGCTGCGAGATCTGATAGATGTAGGATCGCGATATCGCATTGTGCCGGGCATGAAATCGGGGATGGGCCTTCTCTGTTTGCAGGATGTTGATGTCGGCCGGCAGAAGATCATTGATCTTCATTTGCAGAATACCGGGAGACAGCATCGTGCGGGCCTCGAGGTGAGCGATCTGACCAAGAGCGTGTACGCCTGCGTCGGTGCGACCCGAACCCATGAACTCAAAGTCATCACTGCCGAGAACAGTCCTAACGGCACCGATGATCTCACCCTGCACTGTCCGTGCATTCTTCTGCGCTTGCCAACCGGAATACCGCGTACCTTCGTATTCAATCGTCATTCGGAATCGTGCCATGCACCAAGATAGGGAACTTGAGATCGGGAGGATGGCTCTTGCTGATGCCATTGCGCTGTACATGCAGCGCTATCCCGAAGAATCTGACACGTGCGGGAGATTTCTCGACTTTGTGCGACGTGAGCCCGGATGTTTCCTTCGCAGCACGCGCGAGGGACACGTAACAGGGTCGGCATGGGTCGTGGACGCTCGCGGCAGCCATACGTTGCTGACGCATCACCGTAAGCTGGATAAGTGGTTGCAGCTCGGAGGTCACGCCGACGGTGATCATGACATCGTGCGCGTTGCCCTGACGGAGGCCCGTGAAGAGTCCGGAATCACGGACGTCCGTTTGCTGCATCCGGAGATCTTCGATCTTGACATCCACGTCATTCCGGCCCGGTTGTCAGACCCGGAACATCTGCACTTCGACGTGCGTTACGTTGTTCTTGCCGGACACGCCGACCATGTGGTAGGCCAGGAGTCGTTTAACCTGGAGTGGGTGCCCGTGGATCGATTAACGGATTTCACTAACGAAGAATCCATGCTCCGCATGGCACGCAAATGGAACGTCTTGAGCGCACAGTACGCATAAACGCCCCGATAGAGAAGGTGTTTCACTTTCATGACGATACGCGGAATCTCTTGAAGATCACGCCCCCCGACATCAAAGTCAGTATCGAGACCATGGGCTCGCCGGGACTGGGCTATGAGGTAACGCTGAAGGTTCGGCAGTTTCTGCTGTTCGTCATGCGCTGGCATGTAAAGATCACCGTCTATGAGCCTCCTGTGCTAATGGTTGACGAGCAAGTGTCAGGCCCCTTTCGTCGGTGGAAGCAAACGCGCCGCCTGCGGCAGGTTGATGGCGCAACAGAGCTGACCGACATCGTCGAGTACGAAGCACCGTTTGGTCCGCTTGGCCGCATCGCGAACGCTCTGGTGATCCGACGTCAGATAGAGAAGATGTTCAGTTACCGTCAGGCAACCACCAAGAAGCTTCTCGAATCAGCGTGATTCGGCCCGCAGCACCTGCTGGCGTGCGCTCCTGACAAACGCTGCGACCTCCTGCTTACTCTTGGCTCCGTAGCACCGTTCGAGCATGTCCTCGACGATGGGCTCAATGCTCAGAAGCTTTGGCGATGTGACAAGGGGCTTCGAGATCTGGGCAGTGCGGAGAAATCCGCGCTCCAGGGAATCGCGCATGAACACTGAATCCTGAGAGGCCGTCCAGAGGTCGGCCGGGAAACCGGCGTCGCTTACCGAGAGGCAGAATGCACGCGCATTCTCGTATTGGCAGAGAAACCGTATCAAGCCCAG
>DNLG01000121.1:23168-33246 GCA_003488525.1 Bacteroidota bacterium
GCACACGAAGGGATGTGTTGTTCTGCCGCCGAGCCATGTCGACGATCCACGCACCCGTCAGGAGTGATCCGATCTGGCCGCGCAAGAGCTGCTCATCAAGTTGTCGAGACCGGTCGCGGATGGCATTCGGCGACGATATCATGAGACTCCAAATGCTTTCAGCAAGGGAATCATTGAGGTCGCCGGAGACCGGAAGGCGCTGGTAGAGCCTGCTTCCATTGAGCCACAGCAGCGGGAGGACGCGTTTGATCACATTGTGAGGGTCAGAAACACAGAGTCCGCCGATCGGGAGTCCCGTTGAGCGTCGCTCGTCGTAGACAAGAGCACGTGCGTTGACGAGCCACCTCAACGCACGATCGACACCATTTCCGTGTTCTTCCGGAATCACCTCAAACAGCGGAGCGCTGTCAAACTCATCGAACCAATCGCCGCCGAGATGCACAACGTCGGGCCCGGACCCGGAATTGAAGGCGACCTGCAGTTTCGCCTTGCCGTCGGCCCAGGAAAGTACCGTCTGTTGAACGTCGATGGTTGGGTTCTGCCGTTCAAATGCCTCGACAAGTGCATCCAGTGCGGTTCGCTGTGCCGGTTCCGACCAGAAGTGCCAGAACGTCACCACCTGGCGGTCGTCTTTCGATGCACACCCGATCATGATCATGCACCAGGCACATATCAGCACGATCCAGCGCATGGATGAGGTCATCGCACGAGCTGTTGTGTTGTGGCAACCGCAGTCGTATCAGATGGCTTGCGTGCTACAACCTTTGGCGACTCTAGACGTGCAAATGGTCCCTCCTGTGTGGGCTGGGAATCCGGTGTCGCACGCTGCTGGCGCTGCGGTGTGACGCCGGGCTTGACGCGCCATGTGGAATCACGGGCGACATCGGCGGGCCAGCGGCGATTCAAGTACAGGTCGAGCAGCTTCTGCGCAATCGGCACGGCAAACTGCGCGCCGAAGCCCTTGCCCTCACCGGTGACGACCATTGCGATCTTCGGATTGTTCATCGGAGCAAAGCAGATGAACCATGACTGATCCTGCTTGCCCCCTGAGGTTTGTGCCGTACCAGTTTTTCCGCAGACATCCTGGCCGGGAATGTCCGCACCGCGAGCCGTGCCGCTGCTGACAACCAGGCGCATGGCCTTCTTCACGATGTCGAAGTACTCGGTGTTGATGGGAATCCTACGTGTCTCGTACGCCACAAGATTCTTTCGCTGGAGCGTTTTACTGTAGATAGCCCGCACGGCATGGGGCTGATTCCATGTTCCACCATTGGCGATCGCTGCCGTGTAGGCGGCCAGCTGCAGGGGTGTGACGTTCACCTCGCCCTGCCCAATGCCCCAGTTCATCAGGGCATACTGCGTCCAGTTCTTCGCTCCGTAGACTCGATCCATGTATTGCTTTGACGGAAGAATACCGCGACCGTCTTCACCCGATGGAATGTCAACCTTCGTCCGGGCACCAAAACCGAACATTGCACCATACTTGGTGAACCGTTCGACGCCCATCTTCAGTCCAAGCTGGTAGTAGAATGAGTTGCACGATACCTGAAGGGCATACGAGCAGTCGATCATCCCGTGCACACCGCCGTGGCAAAGTGCAAAGCGGTTGCCGTAGGTATAGCCCCCTGCACACATCAGCTTCGTCGTCGGTGTGATAACACCCTCCTGCAGGGCCATCAGCGTCATGAGCGGCTTCCAGGTCGAACCGGGGTGATACATCGAATTACTGGCACGATTGAGCATGGGGATGGATGGGTCGCTGGCCAATTCGTTGTAGTACGACCGCGCCGTCTTGCCGGTGAACTTCCGCAGGTCAAAGTCAGGCTTGCTGGCATAGCAAAGGATCTCACCCGTTGCAGGGTCTATTGCCACGACAGATCCGCGAGCACCGCTGAGGAGCTTTTCGGCAAGCTCCTGCAGGTCTGTATCGATCCCGAGGTAGAGATCGTCGCCCTCGAGTCCCGGCGTATCGCTCTTGCCGTCGTTGAAACTTGCGACCTTCTGTCCATTCTTGTTGACGGCGACAAACTGCAGACCCTTTTGACCGCGAATAGCGGCCTCGTAGGACTTTTCCAAGCCGGCCTTACCGGTGACGTCACCCGGCGCATAGGCGTTGCCAAGTTCCTTGAGTTCCCATTCAGCAACTTCGCGCGTGAAGCCAAGCAGGTGAGCCCCATTGCCATCAAACGCATAGAGCCTCTTCGGGTCGATGATCATGTCGACGCCCGGAAGCGAGTCGCGGAGTTCTTCAATTCGTGAAACAATATCAAACGAAACATCACGACCATACGACAGCTTCGTTGCTGCGAATTTGTTGTACCGCGCAGCCTTAAGCGCTTCGTTCCACAGCAGAGAGTCCGACACGCCCAGTATGGCGCCTAATCGCTCACAAGAGACGCGCGTGAATTCGTAGGGCGTGATCGTGATCGAAAAGCCCGGGGCGTTCTGTACGATGGCACGACCGTTACGGTCGAAGATCATTCCACGAAATGGCTCGGTTGCTATCTGTTTGATCGCCTGTGCCTCGGCCTTAAGCCGGTAGCGATTCCCCTGAATGATCTGCAGCCAGGCCAGGCGTCCGGCAAAGATCAGGCATATGGCAAGGACGGCGTAGCGAAAGATATGATATCGCTCTTCGGAGGCAAACGACCGGTCCTGATGCTTGAAACTCATCGGGTCACTCCGGCGGAAACGTTCTCGGTTGGGGGCTGCGTCGATGGCAACAGTCCCTCGCAAATGGCAATGGAAGCGAACATGAAGGCAAAGAGGGCATTTCCGTGACGCTGATCAAACATGCCCGACATGAAGATCACCGCCAGCATGGCAGGGTAGTAAACGAACGTTCCAACGGCAAGGGCCCGAAGACGGACATCGACATCGGGCGCACGTGAGCGCCAGGCAACGCGCAGACTGCGATAGGCAAAGATCACGATCACGGCGAACATCAGCAGCGCCGTCGGCAGGCCAAGCTTATGGATGAGACCAACGTAGCCGATGTGGACGTACGATGTGATGTGGTGCGCCTGATCGATCGGTGCCCAGGTCACAAAAGTTGCTCGCAGTCCACTTCCTCCCAAGGGGGCTTGGCGGACCTTTCGCAGTACGTCGTTAACCTCAATGACGCGCGTTTCAAACGAACGGTCACCGCCGGAAAGCTGCGTAGACGAGGCGAAACGCGTCTTGACCATCGCAACGATCACGCCGGTGATTCGCGGATTGTAGGCATAGGCAGCGGCGAAGGCCACCACTCCGATAACGGCCAGTCGTGCGATCATGCGAAGGTTGTCGCGATACCGCAGAAAGAGCATCGATAGTGTGATGCAGGCCACGGCAAACACCCAGATCGTACGCGTGAACGTTAGTGCGAGTGCCGCGAGGTTGGCCATAGCGATCAGGAATGACAGGATCTTGGTTCTGCGTTCCTCGGCCGTGACGGCAAGGATCAGCGAGATACATACGGCCAGCAGAAAGAACGGTCCCAATAGGGTAGAACGCGAAGCCACGATCTGATAAGCGTAAACAAGATTCTCCGCCAGACGGTTTTTGAAGTTCAACGCACTCTGCACGGACATGATCAGGCTGATTGCGCCAATGATGCTGACAAACTGCTTGAGTGAGGGCAGATCCTTACCGAATTCTTCGCGAAGAGGGAAGTAATACAGCATAAGAATGAAGTATGACCAGTCAACGGTCCACCCAAAGATCTCGATATCATTCGCCAGCGCGATACCAACGTTCAGCACCGCCACGGCAATGAAGGTCACCAGCAGGAAGTCCGCCCACGACCTAAGCAGTGGCCTTGAGCCCGAGGCTACATGCCAGGAAAACCATATTGCAATACTCGACAACAGCAGGCCGCCAGTGATAGCCTCGGAAGCAGTCAGCCCCTGGCCGGTGTCCGACGCGAAGAATGGGACCGTTGCCATGAACAGTCCGAGCCATATCCTTGGTCGGGCCATGAGCAGTGCCACGAGGCCAACGGCCGCGGCAAGAGCCGGAATGACAACGACCGGCAGAAGTGTGCCGTCAAGCACGGGCCTCTCCGGGAGCACTCATGGTGAGCTTCCACGCACGCCCAAGGAGCAGGGCAATGAGCATTGTCACGAACATCCCGACGCCGGCACCAAGAGCGATCACCATGCGACGCGGCTTATCCTTTTCTTCGGCAGGTATCGGTTCATCAACAACCAGCAGGACCGGTGCGGTCTTGTTCATGTCCAGCCGGGCCTGCTCGAGTGATGGCAGGAGAAATGCCTTCAGCTTGGTGAACGCTTCGAACTCGGCATACATGCGCAGATACTCGGCGCCGATTCCGGCAGCATCGCTCAGAGCAAAGTTCCCCGCGAAACCCGGTTTTGTCTGGGCCTCTTCGTACTGCGTCTTCAGGCGTTCAACAATGGCGGCGGCATTGCGCACCTGAGGATCGCTCTTTCCGTAATTCTGTTCGAGAATGCCAAGAACGGTCTCCTGTTTGAGAAGCTCACCCTTTACCTCTGCCAGGGCCTTTGCCGATGCCGATGCCTGATCAAGGGGCGAGTACACCCGGTACTGACGGGAATACTGACTCAGAGAATCCGTCAGAGCGCTGAGCGTGGAGTCCATCATGCCGACACGCGTCTCAAGGTAGGCGGCATTCTTGGTCGCCTCCGTCCGGGCGATGCGGTTGGCGATCTCGTTGACATGGGAGACGAAATGCGTACACATGGTGACGGCCTTTTGGGGATCCTTGCTCCACATGCTGATCTCGTAATTACCCTCGGCGTGCAGGTTCACCTCCATGTTGTCTTCGAACTCGTCGCGAACATCATCCATGGGCTTGCCCGCCAGGCCATACTCACTGCGCAGATCGAACTGCGAGATCATCGAATCGCGAATGGTGCGCGAAAACAGTAATGCAATGAGCTCGTAACTCTCACCCGACTTGCCACCAAGCTTGGAAAGTCCGATGTCCTTGAGCGTAGAAGAGATGCCTCCAAGGGCGCCACCTAGTCCGCCCACGTCAGACGACGGAGGTACGCAGTTAACGGTCGACTTATAGTAGGGCGGAAGCGAGTACGCGTAGAGATATCCAACGATCGCGGCCACTGCGGCCAAGCCGATGATAAGCCATTTGAAACGCAGCAGATAGCGCAGAACGTCAGCCGTCGGAAACGTGTCGGTCATAGAGCGGGCAGAAGGGGTTAGAAGTTCGGCAAAGTTACGACGCCGCCGGCGTCAAACGCGTGTGCCATCAGGCATCTGCCACATCCCGCAGTCGCTGGATCTGATCACGCAGATCGGCCGCCCTCTCGAAATCGAGATCCCGCGCCGCGGCCTTCATTTCGACGAACATCTGATCGATTGCCGCTTGCCGCTCTTCTGCCGGCAGGTAGCCGATAAGGGGCTCTGCAGCGGCCCTCAAAGGAGCCTTCACCTTTTCGGCACTCTTCTGGGCTCGCGAGGCCTGGATGTCGGCCACGCTGGTCGACTCAAGGATCTCTGCCAGTGATTTAAAGACCGTTCGGGGTTCGATGCCATGCTCGACATTATACGCGTGCTGCAGCTCACGGCGGCGGTTGGTTTCATCGATTACTGCCCGCATCGACCGTGTGATCGTATCGGCGTAGAAGATCACCAGGCCGTCGACGTTACGCGCCGTCCTGCCGGCAGTTTGCATGAGCGAGCGTTCACTGCGCAGGAATCCTTCGCGGTCAGCGTCAAGGATCGCCACGAGTGACACCTCCGGAAGGTCTAGGCCCTCTCTGAGGAGGTTTACCCCGACAAGCACGTCGAAATGTCCGAGGCGAAGGTTGCGGATGATCTCCACGCGTTCCAGCGAGTCGACATCGCTGTGGATATACGTCACACGGATCGAGAGATTTGCCAGATAGTCTGTCAGATCCTCGGCCATCCTCTTCGTCAATGTCGTCACCAGCACACGTTCGCTTTTGGCTACGCGATTTCGAATCTCACCGACAAGGTCATCGATCTGATTATGCACGGGGCGAATGTCGATCTTTGGATCCAGCAGACCGGTCGGACGGATGATCTGCTCGGTCACCACACCCATGCTCTTTTCGAGCTCGTAATCGCCCGGTGTGGCCGAAACGTAGATGGCCTGGTGAATGTGGGCCTCGAACTCTTCAAATCTCAGTGGACGATTTTCCAATGCGCTCGGCAGACGAAAGCCATGCTCGACAAGCGTCATCTTGCGCTGCCGGTCACCGTTATACATGGCCCGCAGCTGCGGTATGGTGGCATGACTCTCGTCGATCACCAGCAGGAAATCCTCCGGGAAGTAATCCATAAGACAGTTCGGTGCATCGCCCGGCTTGCGCCCGGACAGATGCATCGAGTAGTTCTCGATACCGGAGCAATAGCCAACCTCTTTCATCATTTCCAGATCGTAGAGCGTCCGCTGTTCCAGTCGTTGCGCCTCAAGCCCCTTATCAAGCTCGCGGAGTTCTCCGAGTCGCGAAACGAGCTCATCTTTGATGTCGACCATTGCCCGTGAAAGCTGTGACTGCGAGGTGACGAAAAGTCGTGCGGGGTAGAGAAGGATACTCTCGGCACGCTCGATCAACCGTCCATCCCGTCGGTCGATCCACGAAACCTTCTCGATCACATCGTCGAAGATCTCCACGCGTAGCGCACGGGTATCTTCGCCGGCTGGCACGATATCCACCACATCGCCACGCACCCGGAAGGTGCCTCGCACGAATTCGAAGTCGTTCCGGGAATAGTGGATGTCATTCAGTCGATACAGCAGTCGCTGACGGCTGATCTCCATGCCTTCCTTGAGCAGGAGAAGCTGCTCTTTGAAATCTGCCTTGGCACCAATGCCATAAATGCACGACACCGATGCAACCACGATCACGTCGCGTCGACCTTCCACGAGTGACGTGGTGGCCCGAAGTCGAAGCCTGTCGATCTCGTCGTTGATCGAAAAGTCCTTCTCAATAAACAGGTCCGTCTGCGGGACGTAGGCCTCGGGCTGGTAGTAATCGTAATACGAAATGAAGAACTCGACGGCGTTGTTCGGGAAGAACGCCTTGAACTCTCCGTAGAGCTGCGCCGCAAGGGTCTTGTTCGGTGATATGACGAGCGTCGGCCGCTGCACCTGAGTGATGACGTTCGAAACAGTGAACGTTTTTCCCGAGCCGGTCACGCCCAGGAGCGTCTGTTCACGTCGACCCGACTGAAGGCCATCAACGAGTTCGGCGATGGCCTTCGGCTGGTCGCCCGAGGGCAGATACTTCGTAACGAGTTCAAACGCTGACATGGTAACAAGCGGTGTTGGGAGGTGACCGGGACTGCGAACGTACGGCCAATGAGCGATATTCGCAGTATGTCATGGGGCTCCATCTTATCCGCTTCGTCCGAGAGTGACTGGAAACGCAGGATTTTGCGCGTCGTTCTTCTCGGCATTCTGCTGCGACTATTGATGGCCTTTGCACTCGTGCCCCAGATGCAGCAGATGGGGGATGGACCGGCCTACGTTCGACAGGTACAACAGATCTTCGCCGGCACGCTGGATCATTTCTATTTTCCGCCGGGTACGGCGCTTGTCACCATGCCCGTTTTCGGGATGCTGGGGTTTTCCGTAACGGCCGAACATCTTGCCGGTGTCCTGATCTCGATCGGCTTTCTGCTCAGCACCGTGTATCTGGCCCGATCGATGCAGCTTGGCGGTCAGGCAACGTTCCTCGCAGCATTGATTGCTGCGATCTACCCGCATGTTGTTCTTTCCAGCGCACAGATATCGTCCTTGCCTCTTACCGCTGTCTGTCTGAGCATGGCCGTCGGAGCTGCTTTGCGCGCTGTGCGAGCCCGCTCGTCACTGCACTGGTGTCTGACGTCGCTGTTCTGCGGTCTTGCCGTTTTGACGCGTCCAGGGACGCTTCTGCTGGCCCCCTTGCTGTTGATCCTGGGCTGGTCGATGATCCGGCATCGGCCCGATCATTGGCGTCTCACGCTGGTCGGGGCGGTGATCATGGGCACGATCATGGGCCTTATGACGCTGCCCGTCATGTTGTTTCACGCCGGTAGGGGGCATGGCAGCGTGCTGGCGACCAATTCGGAATGGAATCTTCTGCTGGCAAACAACCACCACACCCCGGACTACAAGACCGGACATTTCGGGCAGCGGGCGCTGGCGGATCTAGATCCTGAGGCCGAGGCCTACATTCGACGCTTTTTTGACGGTGAAACGGCCGAACATGCCACTCGGCAGCAGCGAGAGGTCATGCTTGACTCTGCCCGGAGCTACATGGCTCGGAATCCGGGTCGGACCGCCTGGAGAATGACCAACCGTCTGCGCGGATTTTTTGGTTGTGATTACACGGCGGCACGAGAGCTCCAATTGGTGTTTGGATATTCTGATGCCGTTTTTGGACTCGTAATGATGGCCGAAGGGGGGCTTTTTCTGCTCGTTTTGTACGCCTGGATGATCGTTCTCGTCGGGTGCAACGGTTCGCCGTTACCCGGCCGATGGTTCCACGTAGCGCTGCTGACGGTCATTATTGCCCCGCACATTGCGGCATTTGCCCTTGCCAAGTACCATTTACCCCTGGTACCCGTCATGATCTGCGCGTCCGGCACAGTCGGTTCGTGGCTTCTTGACCCTTCAACGCAACGCGCAGAGGTCTTCGGTAAACGCCGCAACGTGTTGGTAATAATGGCCATAGCGGTTGCCCTCGTGCAGGCTGAACACCTGTATAACCTCGTGATCCTCCGCTAATTTGGGACTGGGAAAAGAGTGGCGAACGGCCCGAAAACGCCGTATCTTTGCCGTCTTTCACAACTGTTAGCGAGCCGCTGCTTCATGAAGCTCTCCGAGTTCAAGTTCTCCGTCCCCAAGAATTCCATTGCCAAGAATCCAGTCACGCCCCGTGAAAGTGCCAAAATGATGGTACTTAACCGGGAGACGGGGGAAATGGAGGACAAGACCTTCAAGGATATCCTGTCGTACATGAACGCCGGCGACGTGATCGTTCTGAACGACACCAAGGTCTTCCCGGCGCGCCTGTTTGGCAAGAAAGAAAAGACTAACGCCAAGATCGAGGTCATGCTCCTTCGTGAGTTGAAGGCGCAGGAGCGCATCTGGGACGTGCTGGTAGAGCCAGCCCGGAAGGTGCGGATCGGCAACAAGATCTACTTCGACAACAACCGTTTTTACTGTGAGATTATCGATAACACGACATCCCGCGGACGCACGGTGCGCTTTTCCTACGATGGAGACCTGCACGAAGTGATCGAGACCATCGGCCAGATGCCGATCCCCGAGTACATCAAGCGTGAGCCGACCGAAGATGACAAGAAGGACTACCAGTGCGTGTTTGCCAACCCGGCAAAGGTTGGATCGATCGCACCTCCGACGGCTGGTCTGCACTTTTCCGATAAGCTCCTGAAGGCGGCCGAAAAGAAGGGCGTCAAGATCGCCACGGTGCAGCTGAACATCGGTCAGGGAGTGTTTGAGACGATTGAGGTCGAGGACCTGACAAAGCACCGCATGTACAGCGAGTATTTTGAGATCACGAAGGATTCGGCCGACGTCATCAACAAAGCGCTCAAATCGAAGCGGAACGTCTACGCCGTCGGCTGCAGCGTTGTCCGTGCGCTGGAATCGAGCGTTCTGACCAGCGGAATCGTTAAGCCAAACAAGGGGTGGACCGATAAGTTCATTCATCCGCCGTATGAGTTCAAGATTGCCAACCGGTTCATCACCAACTTCCACCAGCCGGCATCGCCGTCGCTGCTCGTGGCAACTGCCTATGCCGGTGGCAAGGACGCGATGTTCAAGGCCTACAAGCGTGCTATGAAGAGTGATTACCGTCTGTTTGCCTACGGTGACGCCCTGATGATCATCTAAGTGCGGCTGCTTAGCGATCACGACACGTCAAGAAAACAGGAGACATGAAATGAGTGCATTTGCAGAGCTGCAGCGCGTGATGAACACGGCAGCCGATCTCAGTGCGGCCGCTGCCGTGCTTGGGTGGGATCAGGAGACATACATGCCGGAGGGCTCGGTGCAGGGGCGTGCCAACCAGATGGGTACGCTCTCTTCGGTGATTCACGAAGCGATGACCGGACCGCGAAC
>DNLG01000121.1:33490-35282 GCA_003488525.1 Bacteroidota bacterium
GAAACTGCCGGCCGACCATGTTGAAGACATGGCGCGCACGGCGGCAATGGCGCAGGACGCTTGGAAGCGCGCGCGCGCGGCATCTGATTTCTCGATCTTTCAGCCCCTGCTGCAGCACATCGTCGATCTGAAACGTCGCGAAGCAGACCTGCTCGGACCTACCGAACATCCGTATGACGCGCTACTTGACCAGTTCGAGCCAGGCCTCACGGTGAGGGGGCTGGCACCGGTCTTTGAAGAACTTCGTGCCGGCACGGTGGAACTCATCGGACAGATCGGGCAGGTCCAGGACAGGGTTTCCGACGCCGTTCTCTATCGGACGTATCCAACAGCCGATCAGCAGTCTGTAGCCACGTCGATCATTAGCCGTCTCGGTTTCGACCTCAATACGGGTCGTGTTGACCTGTCGGCGCATCCGTTCTGCACCAACTTTGGTAATCGTGACGTGCGTCTGACGACGCGCATCCGGCAAAACGATCTGCGTTCGTGTCTGTTCGGACTGATTCACGAAGCTGGACATGGCATGTACGAACAGGGGATCTCCGATGACCTCAACCGCACCTCGGCAGGGGGCGGCGCCAGCATGGGTATTCACGAATCGCAGTCACTGTTCTGGGAGAATGTCGTTGCTCGCAGTGAAGAGTTCTGGACGTGGGCGTTCCCGATCCTCAAGGACCGTTTTCCGGAACAGCTCGCTGGCGAGTCCGTGCGGTCTTTCTACTGTGCGATAAATTCCATGCGTCCATCGCTCAATCGCGTGGAGAGCGACGAGCTGACATACAACTTGCACATCATCCTTCGTTTCGAGATCGAGCGTGATCTTATCGACGGCACGATGTCGGTTGCCGATATTCCGGAAGTGTGGAATGAAAAGATGCGCACGTCGCTGGGCGTCGTGCCTCCAAATGATGCCGAAGGTTGCCTTCAGGATGTGCACTGGTCATTTGGAGGTATAGGATACTTCCCGTCCTACACACTCGGCAAGCTCTATGCGGCCATGGAGTGGAACGCCATGCAGGTAGCGATACCGACCGTGCGGCAGCAGATCGCCAGCGGGAAGTTTGACGAGATCCTGGCATGGCTGCGCGCGAATATCCATTCATGTGGTCGAACGGAAACTCCTGACGAGATCATCCGGCGCGTCTGTGGTCGTCCCCTGACAGCGGGCGATTTCCTGGCCTACGTTGGTGCCAAGGCACGCGACGTCTATGGCTTCTGAGGACTTTGGCCGTTTCGTCGAGCATTTTCTCTCGAACGTAACCGTAGGGGTCGAACTACCGGCGGACGTTCAGGTTCTCCGGCCGTACACCGATCCGGAAGTGCGACGTGTACTTCGACTGATGTGTCGCAAGTACTATGCCGGAGGGCACCCTCGCGTTGGCGTATGGGGCATTAATCCCGGACGCTTCGGTGCCGGTGTCACGGGGCTCTCGTTTACAGATCCTTGGGCTGTGGCGCACGATCTGGGAATTCCAACCACTCTTGAAGGTCGGCGTGAGTTATCCGCAGAGTTCATCTCGCGAGTGATAGCCGCCTACGGCGGAGCGCAAAAGTTTTACCGTGACGTGTACATGTCGGCACTTTGCCCTCTGGGTTTTACCCGTCATGACGTGAACATCAACTTCTATGATGATGTGCAGCTAGCCAAAACCATACGACCGAAGATCATCGAGTGGATGAGTCAAGCGTTGGATGCCGGTGTGCGACGCGATGTGACCATCGTGCTCGGAGCCGGGAAACTCCGCTCGTTCATGGAAAAACATATCAGAACGGACGTCGGGCTCGCCGAGGT
>DNLG01000121.1:35489-37463 GCA_003488525.1 Bacteroidota bacterium
GGCATATGTCGAGCTTTACGTCGAGACCATCCGCTCGTGCTGCAACTCAGACCTTCGATAGTTTTCTGGGGATGAGAGCCTCCAGCTCCGATGAAAGCTGCCTGCATTCGGCCTCTCCCATAGTCCAGATACCCTTCGGCACGGCTGCCGTATCACGCTGGAGCGCAGAATAGTCCTCGGCTCGCATTGACAGGATTGCACGCTCCACACTCGGTGGAGTAAGGTCATCCAGTAGCAGACCAATGCCAAGCCTCTCATAGAATTGGCCGGTTTCGACCGATCGCTGGGCGATTGGAACGACACCTGCGCGGCCCCCTTCATAAATGCGATTGGCCAGCGCCCAAGTGGAATTCTGTCCCTCCCAGAACATATCGATCGTCCAGTTGAAGTGCACTTGATCATAGATCGCATCGAGATCGTCTGGATACCTGTAAGCCCCGTGAAATTCAATCCACGGATTGGCCGCCACGACCGGGTCAAAGTCGGGTATCTGATCGTACGACACGCGGCCACGTATGACCAGGCGGATGCTGCCTTCGGCGCGCATGGTCACCTCGTTGAGGATCGCAAGACTCTTCGCGCACCGGATCGCACCGTTCCAGGCGATCACCCATGGAGGGGCATCGGATGGGGGATGTGATGCTGACACGGGGTCGAGTCCAAACACGCGGTTCTCGATGAGCACTGCGGGAAGACTGATGCGGGCAATGTCGTGAAAGTAGTGGTGGACATAGGCCGGTGAGCTTGTTATGATCCCGACGCATGAGGCCGCCAGTTTCCGCTCAAGAGCGCGCAGCAGCCGGGCAATCAGACCCCCTCCGAGCATCAGGCGGTGAATGTCGAGACATTCGTACACGACAGGCGTCCGCCTTCCCGTTCGTCTGGCCGCAACAACCGCCAGCAGCAGCATTTCCAGATTCCGGGCGATGATAAGGTCGGCCGCGGCCGCAGATGTGTCCGTTCGGCCAATCGTTCGTAGCTGACGCAGAACGGCACCGATGCGGTGAAGAAATCGGGCGTTATGAGTGCGGCCGAGCACCACCGTGGCAGACCCCACAGGTTTGCGGTGGACATCGTCACGTACGAAGCCAAGAGTTGTTACGTTTGCACCTGACGCAGCAAGCATTGCCGCGCGACGATGCACGGCGGCGTCATTGACGTCGTGGACAAACAGGCGTATGTTAAGCCCCTTCATTGACCCCAATAATAGTCACGCTTCCACAATCACACTGCAGTTGTGCCAACAGATATGAAACTTGAGTGGATTCCCACAGCCCTTATCGCCATCGCTATTGTTGCCACGGCCAGCATCCTTGGCTCGTCGTGGTCCGAGACACGTGAGCGTCACGAGAAGATCTCCGTTACGGGGCTTGCCCAACGGGATTTCACAAGCGATGTGATCGTCTGGCGCGGAAGCTACGAGCGCAAGGCCATGGTTCTGAGCCAGGCCTATGCACTGATCAAGAATGACGCTGACGTTATCCGCCGTTACCTGCAGGAGCGAAGCGTAGATGCCAAAGAGATCGTCTTTGGAGCGGTGGAGATCAACAAGTCGTTTCGGGATGTGCCGGTGGGTGAGAACATCGTGCGCGAGTTCGACGGATACCTGCTTACACAGAGCGTCAAGATCGAAAGCCGGAATGTGGACCACATCGAGAGCGTCGGTCGTCAGATCTCGGAGCTTCTGAACATGGGCGTCGAGCTTCAGTCGCAGGTACCATTGTACTACTACACAAAGCTCAACGAGCTTAAGATCGATCTTCTGGCAAAGGCCTCCGCCGACGGACGCCTCAGAGCAGAGACTATAGCCGAGAACTCAGGTAGCAACCTTGGTAAGCTTTACCGATCAGATATGGGAACCTTCCAGATCACGGCTCCAAACAGCGACGAGCAGTATACCTGGGGTGGGGCGTTCAACACGACAAGCCGCCGGAAGACGGCCAGCGTTACGGTCAGGATGGACTTTCTCGTAAA
>DNLG01000121.1:37726-50778 GCA_003488525.1 Bacteroidota bacterium
GTTGGCCGTTACGTCCTTTTCATTTGCAAGTGCCGGTGCGGTTGATCCGGCTTCGCTTCGCATCGGATTGTTGTTCAACGGTGGACAATGGCCTGAGCATGTGATCGCGGTATCACACACAAGGGGCGCTGACCTTTGGATCACGACAAGCGGTGTTATCTGCGACGAGTACACGATCCGCGATGGTGTTCGCACGGGCGTCGTCTACCAGGAGCTGTTTGACGGAGCTGAGCTTCTCGATCTGGTGCAGAGCACTGAGCGAACCCGCGTCTCGTTCTTCCGTGGCGGATCGCAGGTGCCTCTGTCAACATTTGCCTCATCTTCACAACCTGTGCGATTCCGGTATCCTTCGGGTGCGGTTCTTGCACTCTCAGTTGGGCCGGACGGCCGCGTTGTCCGCCAGCTGCAGTCGGGCCACGAGGCACTGGCCAGCACAGTGACCATCAAGCGATTCGGTGGGCGAGGCCACCAGTTCAACGATGCTACCAAGGCCGGTTCCTTCGTGTATGGGTCGTATGTCGGCGGCGGTGCCTTCGATGCGATCTCCGGAATTGAGCTTGCCGCTACTGGCAACCTTCTCGTTTCTGGTAGCACTGCACAACTGACGGTACCTGCGGGGGTAGGGGGCTATTCTAAATCAGTCAAGGCTGAAGTTGATGCCTACGTGCTTCTGTGTGACCCGAAGTTTCAGCGAATTCTGGCCATGACCTTTATCGGGGGTAATGCTGCCGATCGTACTCGGGCAATGAAGGTCGACGGCACGCAGAATGTCTATCTGGCTATTGAGACCACGTCGACAGACATGCCGACCACACCTGCGGCACAGTTCAAAACACTGAAGGCCGGCACTGATGCCTATGTAGCCAAGCTTGATTCGACGCTAACGAAGCTTCTGACCGGCTTTTATCACGGTGGCAACCGTGAAGACATTCCGCGTGGCATCGACGTCGATGAAGCGGGACTGATCTACCTCGCTGGGGGCACAACGTCGACGGCCAACTTCCCCAATAATATGACGCCTACTGCCAATCTTGTTTGGACCTATCAGGATGGTCGGAATACAAGAACCAAGACAGTACCAATCTCAAGTGGTATCAGCAACCTGGGGCAGCTTGATGGATTCATTGCCATCTATTCGCCAACCGGTAGCATGCAGAAATCGCGCTACTATGGTCGGGAGGGTAATGAGGTCTTTACTGGTGTGGCCGTGGATAGTCGCGGATACATTGTGCTCACCGGGACAACAACGTCGTCAAGTTTTGAGTCCGTGCCAATTGCCGATCCAACCTGGGACGGACGTCTGCCGTATGACCGAACCTTCAACGGCGGTACAAATGATGCCTTCGTTGTGAAGATGACCAGCGGTCTGACGTTTTCACAAACCGACGGTGTGACATTTGCTACGCTCTTTGGGGGTAATAAAGACGAGGAGCCTGCATCGATGTGGCTCGATGATGATGGTCGGATCTACATTGGCGGAAACACGACCTCTACGAACATGCCGACGTCGGGGTCGGTGTATTCAACTCCGCTAGGGCAGCAAGATGGATTTGTTGCTCAGATCGCCGACAACGGCACGCAGGTGTTGGGGTGTACCTACATTGGCGGCAGTGGGAATGACATTGTCCGAAAGGTCCGTCCGAGTAATCGTACATCGGCGTTTCTGGTCTCCGGTTCAACTTCTTCAAGCGACTTCCCGACCGAAGGCTTTGGAGTTGCTACGGAGCGTTTTGGTCTGACGGATGGCTTCGTGACGATGATGAATTTTGCCTCGTTGACTGTCTCGACGTTGCTGACGGGTCTTGAGTCCGACACGGTCGTGGACGCCGTGCTGGATTTCCGTGGCGACATCCTCATCGCAGCAAACTCAACATCGACGAATCTCTTCAAGCACGACTCGGCTTATGCTGGATATTCCGGTGCGTCTGATGGATACCTGACGAAGTTTGCCCCGGGAAGTCTTGAGATCGTCACTCCAAAGGGTGGGGAAGTCTACTGTGTTGGTGCCAGCAGGCCCCTTGCATGGGATGCATCGGGAGTGACGGACACTACCAAGTTCCGCATCGAGTATTCGCTTGAGGGCTCGGGTAAGTGGAGCGAACTTGTTAAGAGCACCGGTGGACGTTCTTATCTGTGGAAGATTCCGGCGAACATACCCGCTGGCTCCTACATTCTCCGTATTTCGACGGTCAATGGTCATGTAAGCACGCTTACGACCCCGTTTACCATCGATGTAGCACCGACCATTACCAAGCAGCCGACCTCGACAGTCGTGTGTCAGGGTGCTCGGCTGTCGCTGTCGGTAACATCCTCCAGTGTTGCATCAAAGTATCAGTGGCGCAAAGACGGGGTGAATATTCAGGGGGCGACCAGTGCGACCCTGACGGTCGATACAGCTGCCGCATCCAGCGCTGGCAGATACGACTGCGTTATCACCGGCGAATGTCCGCCGGCTATAACAACACAACCGGCAACAGTCACCGTTACGCAGCGTCCGGCGGTTACAACGCAGCCCGTTTCACAGACTGTCGACGAAGGCAAGCCCCTTTCACTGAGCGTCGTGGCAACAGGTGTTGGGCTTTCCTATCAGTGGAAGAGAGATGGTGCAAGCATCAATGGTGCGACAACTCCGACATTGAGCGTTGGTAGTGCGACAAAGGCCGATGAAGGCTCATACGTCTGCGAAGTCGCCGGGTCATGCGGCAGCGTAACCACGCAGGCAGCCATTGTCAAGGTCAACAGCGGAACGTCCGTGCAGGAGGTTGAATCTGTGGCAGGACGACTGACGGTCATCGGTCCGCAGCCGGCTGTCGATGCGGTCAGCATCGGTCTGCACCTTGAACGTCCGCAGGACCTCACAGCTCGATTCTTTGATGCACAGGGTCGGGCGCTTGCCGCTCTGCCCCTGGGTCTGATCAACGCCGGCGATCACATCACAACGCTCAGTGTTGCCGGTCTTTCAGAAGGTGTGGTGATGCTCGAAGTCAGCTCTGAGATCTCCCGCTGGGTGTTGCCGGTTGTCATCAGACGATAGACGAGACCTGATCTGTCATGCCTCTGGTTTGGTCATTCAGCCACATGCGTGTATTTTCGCAGTCCTTAAAGCCAATGTAGCTCAGCTGGTAGAGCAGCTCATTCGTAATGAGCAGGTCACCGGTTCAAGTCCGGTCATTGGCTCCAAAGCCCCTTGACAATCTGTCTAAGGGGCTTTTTTCTGCCACGGATCGATCTGTTATTGCCAATCCGGTAAAGAGATGGCCCACCGCACGATCATCGTTCTGTTCGCTGCCTGCATAGGCGTCATTGCAGGATGCGATTCGACCACGGAGTTTGGCGAACCCGTCAGGGGTTCGGCCGTGAGCGTCGGGACAGCTCTCGATCACCGGTCAGTGGGCAGAACGCTCACGGTGGAGGGCTCGATCCACGAGGTGTGCCGCGATGAGGGATGCTGGTTCATTCTTGCCGACGATAGCAGCGAGATCACCGTGCGGTATGTGGCCGACAACGGACTTGGGATCCCTGTCATCAGTAAGGGGCGAGCACGTGTGCGGGCTGTGGTCCGTGATACCGTGATTGGTAAGAACCGCGTGCCGGAGCTGCGTGCCGTGGGAGTTCAGCTTCTTGGGGAATGATCTGCTAGTAACCGCCTTGCGGCACAATCGTAACTTTGCGCCATGAAACTCATCGTCATGCTCGTCGGTATCCTCGGTGGCCTCGTGCTGATGTCCTTCCCCGGAGGGATCGATCGTGCAAAGCCCATCTGGTGGAAGCTTCTGACGGTGCTGTCGATGACGATGACATGCATCCTCGGTCTTTATCCGCCACTGGCAGGCAGCATCACGGACGTCGTGATACAGCACCGTGCAGACTCGCTGAAGGTCGTTCCTGCACTCGTGCGCATTGTGCCGCAAAAGCAGGGTGCTACGCCCGGCTTCGTGACGCTCGCCGATGCTCGCGACGAACGCGTCGTGATCGATGGTCTTCCTTCGGGTGACATCGCGACTGAGCTTGCTGGACTCCCTCAGGGCGCTGATGTTGTTCTCGGCCTCAAACGCCTGGACAGTGATCGGATCTTCGAAATCAGCTCGATCGTTTCCGTCAAGCCCCTTATCACCATGCCATACATCGTGGGCCTTGAGGAGCGTGCACGCATCATGTTCTTTCATGTTCCGCTTTCGTGGATCGCAACGATCGCCTACTTCCTGGCGATGATGGCCTCGATCAGGCATCTTCGCACGCGGCGTCTCGAACATGATGATGTAGCTGTGGTAACTGCGGCGCTTGGGACACTCTTCACCGTGCTTGCGACTCTCACCGGGGCAGTATGGGCGAAGTTTAACTGGGGGACGTTCTGGAACTGGGATCCACGTCAGACATCCATCATGCTGCTCATGCTGATCTATGCAGCATACTTTCTTCTTCGTTCCACGATCGAGGATCCTGAACGCCGGGCGCGGCTTGGGTCCGTGTATGCGATCATCGCCTTTCCGACGGTGCCGTTTCTGATCTTTGTTCTGCCACGGCTTCTGCCGGGGCTGCACCCTGGCAGCGCTGACGATACGAATCTTGGACCGCTGCTGAGTCCGCGCTCCGACGCGATCAATCCGATTAAGACCGCCGTGTTTGGACTGGCATTGTTTTCTTTCACCCTTGTTTTTGCCTGGCTTGTCAACATTCGTCTGCGCCTTGTGCGGATGGACAGACGGCGGGCCACTCGTTCGGAGGCAGCGTGATACAGTTCCTGACCGACCACCCGATGTACGTTGTACTCACGACCGTACTTGTCGTATGGATCGGTATTGCAGGGTATCTGCAACGCATTGATACGCGCATCAGCGAACTAGAACAGAGCAACGATCGTTAACAGCGCCATGACACAGAACCCTTCACCTCGCAGGCTGCCGTGGAAGATTGTTATCACGGCTCTGGTAATCACCGGCTTCGGAGTTCTCGGTATCACATCGCTACTGTCGAGTTCCGTTGAATACACCAACGTTGAACGTGCCGAGAAACTCGGCAAGACCGTTCAGATCGTCGGAACATGGGTAAAGGAGAGCGGGTCGACATACGACCAGCATCGGAACACCTTTTCCTTTTCTCTTCGCGATCAGCAGGGTCAGATTGTTCCGGTCGTGCTGGCAGGAGCCAAACCAAACAACTTTGAGATCGCTGTCAGCGTTGTTGCCAAGGGGCGAATGGACAACGGTGTTTTTCAGGCATCCTCGGTGCTGACAAAGTGCCCGTCGAAGTATGAAGGGCAGGCCGAGCAGTGATCCGGAGAATCGTCATCATCGGCGCAGCCGTATGCATTCCTGTGATTGTCTACATGGCACTTACACATGGTCAGCCTCCCTCGGTGAGCTTTGACGAGGCCATCGAGCGAACGCAGCACACCAGCGAGTCAGATCCGGCAGCCAAGGTATTGGTCGAGGCCGAAGTGGTTGCTGTCGAATCCGCTTCGGACATGATGGCACGGGATTCCACGGGGAGCGTCTTTCGCGTCGAGTACACTGGCACGGCACCGCAGAGCCCCTTCACACCGGGTATGCGCCTTCAACTTGTTGGTCACGTCCACGGCGGCACGCCGCCTTTGTTTCACGCAACCCAGGCGCTGAGCAAATGATCGGTCAGCTCGGTATCCATCTACTTTTCGGTATCTCCGTTGCGGCAACGGTCATGTACGGTCTGGCCTTGCGACGCGCATCGGCTGACCTAGAGACCATCGGGCGGTGGCTGTTTCGGACGCTGACGGCCGGACTGCTGGTTTCGGCCGCTGCGCTCGTGTGGCTTATTGTGACGCACCGATTCGAGTATACCTATGTGTGGAACTACTCCTCACGGGAGCTTCCGCTGCATCTGCTGGTGGCCTGCTTTTACTCCGGCCAGGAAGGGAGTATCCTGCTGTGGACACTGCTTGTGGCCGCCATCGGTAGCGTTCTGCAACCGTATGCCCGGCGTCATGGGTACGAATCCAGCGTCATGCTCTTTTACGGGTTGATCCTGACTTTCCTTACGCTTCTGATGGTAGCCAAGAACCCCTTTGCCTACTATCACGAGACCTTTGCAGCCAACGGTCTGACCATGGCTGATCTTCCGGAAAACGGCAGGGGACTGAACCCGCTTCTGCACAATGCGTGGATTACCATCCACCCGCCAATCCTGTTCACTGGATTTGCGTCGATGTCCGTGAGCTTTGCCTTTGCCATGGCCGGACTGATCCGCCGGGATTATCATCGCTGGATCGACATCGCTCTTCCGTGGACGCTCTTCGGTACGGCCGTTCTTGGTTTCGGGATCATGCTTGGCGGATTCTGGGCCTACGAAACATTGGGATGGGGTGGCTTCTGGGGCTGGGATCCGGTGGAGAACTCGTCACTGATTCCGTGGTTGGTTGTGGTGGCACTCGTTCATACGATGCTTGTGCAGAAGCGCACCCGCGGACTCGTCAAGACAAACATGGTTCTGGCCGTTGTCAGCTTTGTCATGGTACTGTACTCGACGTTTCTGACGCGCAGTGGTGTACTTGGTGACACATCGGTGCATTCATTTGTCGACCCCGGGAAGTTCGCTTTCTGGATCCTGCTGATCTTCATGGTCGTCTTTACGGTTCTTGGAACGGGGCTAGTCATCGCCCGCAGACGTGACATGAACGTCAACCGGGAGGAGTTCGGCGTCAAGACCCGCGAGTTTATGCTCTCCATTGGAGCGGCTCTTACCATGGCGAGCGCGGTGTTTGTGACGATCGGAACGTCTTGGCCGGTCATCATGGAGGTTCTGGCCCTTCCGAAGGTTGCTGTTGCAATTGATTTTTACAATCAGATCCACCGTTATCTCGTGCCGGCCGTACTGATCGTCAATGGTCTTTCACTGGTCGTGCTCTGGCGATCAACGTCGATCGACCGGCTCAAGCGTGGCATCCTGCCTGCTGCGATTGTTGCCGTGGCCGGGACGGCGCTGCTTGCCGTCTTTGGTATCGTCGACCTCTGGCCCCTTGCCCTGGGATTCGCCGCATGGTTCTCACTGGCGATCAACGTACGTGAAGCCATGCGACTGGCCAGGTCAGGTCCGTCGATGATCGGTGCGTATGTCTCCCATACCGGCATTGCCCTCTTGATGTTCGGGGTTATTTGCACGGCTTCCTATTCGACGACGTATCACGCTGTTCTTGTGCACGGACAGCCGCAGAATGTTGGCCCGTACACGCTGACCTATCTCGGCAAGGAGCAGGTGGAGAGGCATTTCAAGGACCGGGAAAAGTTCCGCTACTACGTGCGCATTGAGCGTGACGGTCAGCGTCGGGTGGTTGCTCCCGTGCTCTACTGGAGTGACTTCAATCAACGTCAGTCGGCCTTTCTCGAGCCCGGAATCCGCTGGGGATTGCTCAATGACCTCTATGTCTCACCAAAGGCAACGGGGCGCGAGGACGTCCTCAACGCTACGACCATCATGCGCGGTGGCAGCATCAAAGCGCCGGTCGATAGCTCGTTGACGCTTACACTCGAACGCTTTACAATGCCGATGGAGGAGGGGGCGTCTGTTGACGGCCGCATGCAGATGGCTGGTCTTGTTACGGCCACACGCAACGGTCAGACCAGCTCACTGCGTCTGCTGACCCGCATCAGCACGACCTCTTCCGGACCTGCATTTGATCCAGTCTGGGTGCCACTTCCGGGGTCGACGTATTCGGTCGGTCTGATCGAGATCCGTCGCAACAACGACGACCCGACGAAGTCGACAGGCACGGTCGCCTTCTACGATGCATCGAAACCAATGCCACGCGCCCGTGAGGAGTTTACTGTTGAGTTCAGTGACAAACCGCTGATCTCGTTGGTGTGGTTTGGCGTGATCGCCATGGTTGCCGGATTCGGTCTTTCGATCGGACGCTCTGTCTCAGCCCTCAAAAAGAAGTCGGCGCTCTCGAGCGCTGAGCTCACGCCAGCTGCCGACGCGCAGGACAAGGTCGACCAGACTGAGTCGGCCGCTTGAGTGACGCACAAGGCGCAGCGTCGGGAATCCGATATGCGCCGTCATTTTGCGCACCTGTCTGTTCTTTCCCTCGTACAGCGTCATGTCAAGCCATGTAGTTGGGATCGTCTTTCGAATTCTGATTGGGGGCACGCGCTCGGCAACCGGCGGGGGCTGGTCCATGATCGTGACGCTGCACGGGAGAGCATGAAACATCCCGAGGCGCAGACCATGTCGCATGGGGTCGAGTTCGTGCTCCTGGGGTCGCCCTTCAACCTGCGCCCAGTACGACCGCGGATGTCGCCGGTCGGGCTCCAGCAGGGGAGCCACAAGCCCCTTTTCATCGGTCAAGAGAAGTAGGCCTTCGCTGTCGGCGTCGAGTCTTCCAACGGGATAGACCCCGGCAGGGAAGCCGAAATCGGCCAGTGTTCGGCTCGTGCTACCCGGTTCCGGTGTGAACTGCGACAGCACATCGAAGGGTTTGTTAAAGGCGATGATCATCTCAGGAAGTACACGCCGATCGGCTGACCCTCGAGTGACGTCCCGACGTATTGACCGCGAAGATCATAATAGCCGCGCAGTCCGACAGAAAATGGCTTTGGGGATTGCGGATCGAAGAGACGCGCGCGACCATCTGCCTCGCAAACGGACATCGTGACGAGGTCGCCGGGAATGTACCGCGTTGCTACCCGTAGGGCCTGCCCGGCGCCATCAGACCAGGTGGCCGAGTCGACGTTGATCAATGATGAGTCTGACAGACCGAGCGTATGGCGTCCCACGATCAGTCCCACGGTATCACCCGGACGGATCGTGGAGATCGAGCTGGTAACGTCGATGAACATCATGGTGCTTGATGTGTCACGTCGGCCTCGACCCGACGGGACAAACGAAGAGGCATCAAAAGATACCGTGAAGCGCACACGACGAATGCCAGTGAGAACTTCAAGGTTGCGCTGGTCGACGCTGTCGACGATAATGGCAATAGTGTCAGCCAGGCCTGGTTGACCCTTGGCGCTCATCGCCCGCAGGCAGAGGACGGGATCGTACAAGCGCTCGAAAGCCATGCCTCCGGTGTAGCCGTAGGACTCTGCATTTCCATAGCCATAGACAAACACACCAAAGGCGGAATCGGCGCGCAATCTGTGTGCACCCGATGTCACGGGTATCGTGACGATTGAGCTTGATGTACCGAGGATTGACCGAACGGTGGCGGTATAGTTCTTCGACCCGTCCACCTCGAGAGAGGCAACAGCTGTCGTCGGAATGAGCGCGGTGACAAAATGTTCGCGATAAAGCTCAGCACCCATTACACTCGATGCCACGCAACCGATGGTGTAGGAACGGAGAAACTGTTCCGTCGGCGGCACGACGATCATCGATGGGTCGCCGGTGCGACCACCACCGGTGCGATTTGCCGACCGATCGAGAATAATCACCAAGATCGGCTTGGTAGCATCGATCACCAGTGGCATATCGAGGGGAAGGTCCCAGAACTTCCCCTTGTCGAGCATGTAGGCAGGCTGTGCGTTTACCAGCACCGAAGTTGAATCGGCTGAGGCGATGACACGGCAAACCGGTATGTCATCAACCGAGTATTGCGCATAGTCTGATGGAAGCGCTAGTGGTGGTACGAGTATGCGACGCCCCCATGTTTCCAGACCAGGCATCTGCTCGGCAAGAAGGTCACGGGAGGCACTCGGCAGCAGCACCGGAACCTGACTGCGACGATGTCCGCCGATGACAACCACGGGCTTGGATGAGCTGATGAGCGTGCCGGTAAGATCGTCGCGGCGTCGGTTGTTGATGTACGCCTGCACGAGATACGACTGACCGCGTTGCAGCTGGATGGACCTCTTACTTCCCGTGCGTCGGTCCGAGCGATCGGTACTCAGCTCAATGTTGACCGTTGTGGAATCCTCTGTTGATACCACGACAAACTGACTCGGGTAGGCCCTTGCACTGAATAGCTCCTGCACGATGTCTGACGTATATGACGCCACCATATAGTCGGTGGAAAGCGCATCGGTCGGCAGTACAAGCCAGGCATCACTGGACTTTGGTGACCGCAGTACGGCGTAGAGGGATACATCATGGCTGGTCACAACGTGAATGCTTGCCGGAGAGGGAACTTCGCCGTTACGACTGCCACCTCCGACATTTTCTACGCCATCAAGCTGATATCTCTCGTAGTCATCAATCCGCACCTCGCGCAGCGAACCAGGTGGCACGGTAGCACGGATGGTATCAACCGTACCGGTGAGCCGTCGTGCGGCAATGACGACAGAAGTCTGCGCCGAATCGCTGGCAAAGAGCAGCGAGAGAAAGCGCTCGTTGTCGGTCTGGCCGGACGTAAACTCGCTCGGAGGAATGGCAAGCCAGAAGTCCCGACCTCGACTGTCGCGTACCCCCTGGGCGAGCGCTTCGCAGCAGAGAAGGTAAAGTGCCGCTATGAGCCAAACGAACCGGATACGACCTCTGCGCATGTTTGTTCCATAGACCGTGCTGATTCATCCCAGGAAAACGAGCGTGCCCATTCAATGGCGCCGTGGGAGAGCCGCGTTCGCAACTCGCTGTCTGACAGAACACGGACCATCTGCTGAGCAAGATCCGCAATGTTACCATATGGGTACAGAAGACCCGATACGCCATTACTTATCGAATCCCGAAGGCCAGGCGAGTCAGCAGACACCACCGGAGTGCCGCAGGCATTTGATTCGATGTTGGTGATGCCCCATCCTTCCTTGCGAGAGGGATTGACAGCAACATGCGCCGCGGAGAGCAGGCGGATCTTCGTCTTTTCATCGGCAAAACCGTGAAACACTACGCAATCATCAAGACCGAGGTGTTTGACGTGACTCTTCAGACGCGGCTCATCGTCTCCGCGACCGATGATCTCCAGCCGTGCTTCAGGTATGGATCGACGAACGATGCGAAAAGCATCAATGACATGATCAACAGACTTATAGCGTTTGAGTCGCCCAAAGTAAACGATCGTGGGATGTACTGCCTTTCCACTAACGGCCATAGGGAAGACCGATGGATCGATGCCGTTGTGGATCACACGAATGTTCCCGGCAGGCAAACCAGCAGCGATGCACTCGGCGCGTGTGCTCTCAGACACGACCACAAGGGGCGTATGGCGATAGACGCTCGGTATGCAGAGCTCGGCAATTCGCACGTACGATCCGGCTACCGGCCCGGCCTCATGATAGATGCTCTTGCCGAATAGGTGGTGGATCAGCCCCATGACCGGCACACGACTCAGAAGCGGTAGCATCAGAGGGATCTTATTGATATCGTCGACTACCAGATCAAACGACTGCTTCGCACCCGTGCCAAGCCACCACCGGGCTGCAGCAAAGTTGTAGGTGTTTCGTGAGCCGATGCGGATCACTTTCATTCCATCGATGATCTCAGAGTCCGAGGCACCGGGAAATCGGCACGAAACAAGTGTTACGTCATGCCCCATGCGGACCATTCGTGAGAAGATCTCATGAAGATGAGTCTCGGCACCCCCGGCCTGGGGATGCAGCCTGTCCTGCCAGTTGAAGACAACGATCCGCATCAGCGAAGCGGCGTCTCCACGACAATCTCCACCGTACGCGAGTAGAATCGTCCCTCGGGAGTATCGTTGTCGTACAGTGGTAACCTCTCACCCTGGCCCGTGATGGCCGCGCGTTGCACACCCAGGCCGGTTGCAACAGCTCGAGCTCGCTGCTCGCTGAGCCGGAGGTTGTAATCATCCGAACCAGTACGATCCGTATATCCTGTGATGGACACCTTTGAGGTTGGTGTGAGACGCGTCTTGACGTTGTCGATCAGCACCTTATGCTGGTCGGTAAGTTCCGACCGGTCGAATCCAAAGAGTATCAACGAGTAGCGGTCAACTGTCTTGTCTGTCCCACCTGATGAGCCCTTATCGACCAACGTGCGCTCGGCGACGGGCACCGTTGCGGATTCAGACGGAACGACCGTACCGTTGGAGTCCTGAACCACGAGCATATACTCAACATTGCGAATGCCACGAGGAAGAAGGCGCGATTGCTCTTCAATGCGCCAGTCGACCGCCGAAGGGGGCGCACCCGTTCCATGGAATGTCCGGATGATGCGATCATTCTCGGAAACAAAGACGGTCCATTGCTTGACGCGGCTCGTGTCAGAAAGTGACGGAGAAAACCGCAGCGCCGGAGGGTCAAACACCCGCATGGTATCCTTGGATTCGATGGCCGACAGCAGGGAAGGGTCAGAACTGACGATCTCAACGCGACGATTCTCACTAGCCCCATCGGCCTCAGACTCATTGGAAGCCGCCGACGGAAGACCGCGTCCCTCAACAGCAATGCGTGAAGCGCTTACGCCCCAAGTGTCAACAAGGTAGTTCTTGACAACCTGGGCACGACGCTTGCCGAGGTCCTCACTGGACTTGGACTCTTTGGAATCCGTGCACCCGGTAAGAGTGATGGTCGCATCGGGCTTTTCCTGAAGGCGCTTTCCGAGAATGTTCAGGACCTGGTAGTAGGTGACCATCGCATCGAGATTATAGAAATTCGCAAGCGAATATGTTTCAACCTGCTCACGTGACAGCTGTCGGTAGCGCGGTGAAAGCGCATGAGATTGCTCATCAAAGAACACGTATGGCAGCAGGGGGCGAATGCGAGTCGATGCAAACTCTTCGATACGAATCTGTGACCGGTCAAGCACCATTGCGTTGTCGGAAAGGCCGGACACTTTGACAGTTGGTACGAGCACCGGACGCACCTCATCTGTTGGACGCAAAAGCGTTGTACGGGCGATCTCAAAGAGTTCAAAGTCGGAGATCGGTTCTTCTTCCTCGATCGGTGAGTATGAGATCACCACACCGGCACGGATCATTGTCTTGGTCCACGATATGTCACTCACCAGGCTGGTTGGGGCATACGTTACCAGAAGCTCCGGACTCATGGTAAACACCCGATCGACGTCGAGTGGTAGCTCGGTGCCGATGCCCACCGTCAAACCAAGGTTCAACGCAGCCGCTGATGAAATATCGCCCTCTGCCTGATTGCGGGTGCGCTGTCCGTTTTCGAAGACAGCGTTCGATGGTGTCT
>DNLG01000107.1:0-679 GCA_003488525.1 Bacteroidota bacterium
CGGCATCGAAGATGTTGAGGATCTCATGGCGGATATTGAGGCTGCGCTTTAGGACATCTGCGCCGCGTGGGGTGCCTTCGGCACGAGGAGGAACCTAACACCTCACACCTAACACCTAACACCTAACACCTCTCACCTCACACCCGCTCGAAACGCCGAGCGTCGTAGTTTTGTTGCCCACGAACTTCGGAGTCCCGTCGATGAATCTCGCTGATATTCGCGCTGCCCATCAAGCTACTCTCGATGCTGCCATCAAGGCCAATGCCGAGCGGACGTTTCATGCCCATTGGCCGGAAGCCCCAAGTGGGAAGATCTACGGCGAGACAGCAAACGACGAAGCGTTAGCACGTTTTCAGTCTCAGCTAAACAACCGGTTCGAACGCCTTGGTGATTCCGAAACATGGATGGGCGAGGAGATCTCTCCATACGGTTTCTCGCTTGGCATAACATATCCTGCCCTTGATGTCGAGACGCTCGTCTCGCGAGCCAGTGCAGCGCAGACGGCGTGGCAGTCCCTTACTCCGTTGGATAGGGCTGCGGTCCTCGTCGAAGCTCTTGAGCGCGGAGCAAAGGCGTTCTTCGAGATTGGTTATGCTACACAGCACACCACCGGACAGGGATTCGTCATGGCCTTCCAGGCCTCCGGTCCTCATGCATTCGACCGTGCGCTCGAAGCCAC
>DNLG01000107.1:987-3429 GCA_003488525.1 Bacteroidota bacterium
ATGTTTGCCGGCCTTGTTACGGGCAACAGCGTTATCGTGAAGCCCCATTCGGGCGCCGTCTATCCGATCGCGATCGTTGTCGCGGCAGTGCGTGATGTTCTTGCTGAGCTCGGAATGGATCCCAATATCATCCAGATGGCCGTTGACACGGCTGCCAGTCCCCTTACACTCGAGCTCGTAAGGCACCCATCGGTTGGCGTCATCGACTACACCGGTGGACCTGCCTTCGGTGCTATTGTCGAGAAGATTGCAGCCGAACACCGCAAGGTAGTCTTTACCGAAAAGGCGGGCGTCAACTGCGTTATCCTCGACTCTACAGACGACCTCGACAAGGCCATGGATAATCTTGCCTTCTCGCTCACGCTCTATTCCGGACAGATGTGTACCGCTCCGCAGAATATCTTCATTGCCAAGGATGGTATGCTCGTAGGGGACGAGCACGTCCCCGTAGATGCGGTTGCTGGTAAACTCCGCGAAAAGATCGATGCGCTTGTTTTCAATGAAAAGGCTGGCCCCGGCACACTCGGTGCCGTTCAGAACCCGATCACTGCGGCCCGCGTGACAGAAGCTTCTGCGCTTGGCTTCGAGATTGTCCGTAGCAGCGAATCCGTTGTCCAGCCTGGCTTCGACGGTTCGCGGTCAATGTCGCCTCTGGTGCTCAAGACCGACACCGCGCATGCCGACGTCTATACAAAGGAATGGTTCGGTCCAATCTCGTTCATCGTGGTTACCGATTCGTTTGAGGACTCACTCAATGAGGTAGTCAGCAGCGTCCACCAGCATGGTGCCCTAAGCAGTCTTGTCTACACCACGAATACTGGGCGCATGCAATTGGCCGAGGATGCCATTGTCACCGCCGGAGCACCAGTGGCATTCAACTTCAACAGCTTCGTCTGGGTTAACCAATCAGCCGCCTTTAGCGACTTCCATGGTACCGGCTGCACTCCTGCCGGCAACGCCACCTTTGCCGACTGGCAATTCGTGACGAACCGGTACAACGTTGTGGGCGTGCGGAAACAAGCGTAGGGAAGAGAAGTACGGAAGTACGGAAGTACTGAATTACGGAAGTACTGAATTACGGCAGTACTGAATTACGGAATTACTGACGTCACTTGTCGTGGGTTCGCAGCATGCTGCGACCCTACCGGTAACTCGTCACTCCGTCATGCTGTGGCTGCCACCGAATCGGTAGCTAACACTGAGATTGAATAAGATGTCAGCGAATGCGGCATCACCGATCACCTCGACACCTCGGATTTGAGTGCGGAGTTTGTCAATGTGGCTCTGCGTGCGATTACGGTAGGCGGCGATCGGCGTGCTGAGGAAGACGGAAAGTGCAGCCGTGGAGTAACCGATACCAGGTTCAACACTTACTGCATAGCCGGGTCGGCGGAATCCGGCACTACCGCCGATCAGGTCGGAGGAAGGCACACCCTCAGCGCGAGCGCCAATGTAAGCTGTCCATCCGTTGAACATTCCGTACATCACTCCCAGACGTACACCGAACTGATCGGCACTAGAGTACTCCGAGCTGTCAGCAGTGCCGGCCGGATTGGCCGTGCGCAGTCGAACACCATTCGTATTGGTTAGATTCGACATGTAAAAAACGTTACTCATAAGAACGAAGTCGGTTGCCAGCGTATGAATGCCCTGAGCATCGAGGGTTAGTCCAAAGCCACCGTCGCCGAGCTGGATCGATTGATCAACGAAACCCGCCACAGTCTGATCTCTCTGCGGTCCCTGATTGAAGAAATCATCCACAACGTCATACTTACCCGTGGGAAGCTTTACACCAAGGGCTACCGAGTAATTGGACTCCGAGGTTGATGGATCAAAGAGCCAGTAGCCAACAGAGATCCGCACGTCACCCAGACCTGCCGACGAGGTCATTCGCCTGTCGCCAGCCCATGTGCCGATAAGAGCTCCCGTGCTGTCGAACCGCGGGTTTCCCCCATGCTCATAGAGCGATGTGCGGTCGTTGTAGTTGAGTGGCACCACCGCATTGACGAAGATCCTGTCCGTCAATCCATAACTCAATGCCAGATCGATCGAACCGGCGTTGTTGATGACCTCCGTCCCCTGCTCCACGCGAAACGCTTCCTCATGATCACCTCGAAAATGTCGAAAGGACCTGAAGAAACGAGCGCCGGTGACAATGTTGAATTCCCCGGCGCGAAGGTTGAACGTGTTGCCGGTATTGGTGCCGCACATCGTACCGCCACGCACAGCGACACAGCCCTGAGACCGCAGCTCTGATGAGGCCAGGGTCAGAATTGAGACAAGACAGAAGAAGATGTAGCGAGTCGTCATATGAGCATCCCGTCGTTGTGATGGTGGTTGACGGGGCGCAACATAGAGGCATGCAGTGCCAGCCTGCAAGAGCAAGGAACCTATGTTGCTTAATTTTCGACGCGCAAATTCAGGTTTCAGGTTTCGGGTTTC
>DNLG01000084.1:0-3841 GCA_003488525.1 Bacteroidota bacterium
ACCAAACTCCGAGACCGTCATACCGACCACACGATCAGCGAATCCCTGTGCCAGTGCATCCTGCATGAAGCTACCGATGCCGGATGCAAGCTGACCAAGCAGATATGGATGCAGACCATTCTGATACTCGTCCTGCTGCTGCACGTGTGTATCGAAACCGCCCATGTACACAAGGAAGATCTTCGACTTCAAACCACCGCTGATGAGACGTGCAACGAGTTTCATCTGTTGAACAAACCCACCATCGACGTACGTGGCAACGTTCTTTCCCTTGTCGAACGAGTTTTTCACCACCGATGAATACCGATCACACTGTTCGGCTACTGTGCGGACAAAATTGAACTCCCGTCCGTAGCGCGTCTCTTCGGACATCGGTGTCATGTCAGGCGACAGACCCTGGCCAAGCTCGAAGAACGTCTTCGGATCCGTCAGTGCGATGCCGATGTCGCCCTTTGGACTCTGGAGCAACATCGACAGTGAGCCCCCTATCTGCACAGCGATAGGGTCAGGGGGCAATACTTCCGGGAAGCCCTCGATGTGATTGGACCAATAGCGCCCAAGCCAGCCATCGAGAAGTCGAACTTCTGGGTCAGACGAGTTAAACCCGCTCAGCCAGATATCGGTGGATCGGAAGTGCGACAGATTGGGATTCTCGTATCCGATATCCTGGATGATCGCCAGCCGTCCGTCTTCGAACATCTGCGGGAATCCGTAGCTATCCTTGGGTGCCAGAGCCGGGTGCATGTGCACACGCGACAGGACGCTGATGGCTTTGTCCTTCGGCACCGCAATGGTTGGGCGGATGGCATAATACTGGGGATCCTCCACGGGGATGATCGTATTGAGTCCGTCATTACCACCGAACAGCTGCACAACGATCAAGCAGCGGTCATCGTCGGGCTGCAGCTGAACGGGCATGTTCATGGGCGTGAAGGCCTTCAGAGGAACACCACCGAGGACTTGCGTGCCAACGGCTGCGGCTGCGGTAGTTGCGAGGAAGGAGCGGCGCTTCATCGATGATCCTTTTTCGTTTCGTTTCTCGGGTGATGTCTTAACAAAGTTGGAAGTCCGGTGCCACAGCGAGCGTCTTGAGCAGCGCACGCAGAGAGCGAGCAGCACTTGCAGGCTGATTCAGCTTTTCAGCCCACGTGTAGTCGGGCTGACCTTCCAGAAGCGTGTTTTTGTAGAAAGCCAGGCGCGTCTCATTGACCGGTAGCGGCAGGAAATACTGAACGATGCTCTGCACGAACTTCGTCACGTCCTCATAGTCCGGCATTTCCTTGATCAGCTGCATTGCTCTTGCGTCGGTGAGCGTATCGATCATTTTTCGAGCGAACTCCCGCCGGCGAGGGTAGGTGTTGGTTGATATCCACGACCGGTATCCCGGCCATCCGGCCACATTTGGCGGATCGAACAGCGCCTGATCCATCAGGCCTGCCCACGATGCAGAATCGATAGGCGCAACCTCCGTGTCATCAAACCGCAGCTGCTTGAGTAGACCGATCACATACTCCATCGGCGTCTTGATCTGCGCTCCACGCAGCGCAGGGTCAAAGAAGTGCTTACTGATGAACAAACTCAGAAACAGCTCGCGGAGATCGAAATCCGAATCGCGGAATACTTTGGCCAGATCCGCAACGAACTGTCGATCGATCTCGGCAGCGGAGCTGTAGACGAAGTACATGTAAACTTTGCCGGCGATAAACCTTGAGACCGCCTCGGGTCGTGCCCTGAAAATGATGTTGATCAGCTCACGGACCTCTTCGTTGCGAACCTGAAACTCCGTGTTGTTATCAGCTGTGCGGGCCGGAATGGTCACGCCCATGAATTCCTTGGCACCCGTGTCGTGCTTCCTGGCATCGAACCACGTGTTGTAGATGCCCTTGGGCGCGGGCTGATCATTGAACCTGGCAACCTTCCAACCGGTGAGCACGCGTGCGGCCTGCTCAACGTCGCCCTCGGTGTACCAGCCAATGCCCGTCGTGTAGAGCTCCATGAGTTCTCGGGCATAGTTTTCATTCGGCCTGCCGGCATCATTCAACCATCCGCCGAGATAGAACAGCATGGCATGATCGAGAGTGATGTCGAGCGCCATATCACGGAAGTTTCCGAGACGGTCTTTCCGGAAGGTCAGGTACTGATTGTAGAGCGTGTGCGGTTGCGAGTACTGATCGTCAAAACTGAACTCTGTTGTCCAGTGCCCAACCCAGAAATGGGCAAGGCGCTCCACCGAGAGCGGGTCACGCAGCGACTCGAACGTATGCCATGCAGACAGGCGGCGATAGTTGTTTCCCCACCAGCTTCTGATGGCAAATGCCGCCTGCAGATCTGCCCCTTCGGGGTTCTCTGTGTAGTCGACCATCTGCCCCGTGGCCGGGTCACGCCACTTGATGAAGTTCACGTCGCGCAGCGGTGCCGGGGGATCCTTCGGCCCAAGCAGCTGTGTAACGACCTGACGTGCCGTCTTGCCAACCTGCTTCTGGGCATCGGGCATCGAGACGCTGTAGCTGAGCCGGCGATACAGATGCAGAACGTCATCAAGCGTCAGTGGATCGGTATGCTCCTCTATCCCACCTTCGACCTGCAGTTTGATCTCAAACGGTGCGGTCGGCCGGATGGATGAGCGCGCTATGCTGCTGAAGAGTTCACGTCGTTTCATCGATCTCTCAACGGAGTTGTGATTTGCAGTGTTACAGTTCGACAGTAGAACCGTCCCTCGGGAAGCGAGTTATCGAACAGAGACGGGTTGGGTCCGACGCCCTGAACACCTTCAATGTTCAGCGAAGGGGCTATCGAACGTACGAAGTTTTCAACGGATTTCGCCCGGTCGATCGACAGCTGCATGTTGTGATCGAACTCACCAAGGCGATCGGTCGAGCCGACGATGGTCGCCCGGCTGCCGTCGCCGGTCGAGGCCGACACCACACGGCGCATCATTTCCTGATTCTGCGCCGAGATATCGGCGCGGTCATAGTCAAACACGATCAGACTCAGGCGGCTGACCTCAAAGTTGCTCACAGTCTTGATGACGGGAAAACTGGTGGCTCCCCGGGCGTCACCATAGCGCGGCTGGCGCACGTCGAGATTGGCCGTCAGCGTATCGGTTGTGCCCATGATGGGACCGAGCTTGTCGGTCATCTCCTGCGTCAGGTCGAACACGATCTTCGAAGGGGGCATCAGAGGTCCACTTCGCTGAGCAAGCATCAGCCCCTTGTGAAGAACATCAAGCTTCCAACCGTCGGCACGTTCAGGATTTGTTACGTCAGTTGTAAATGTGTGCTGACTCTGCACGGGAACGTATTCGTTGAAGCGTGTGTGGACGATCGGGTCAAGGAGCCGCACATCCGACGATGATAGTTCAACGCGGCGATTCTCCTCAGCCCCTTCTGCATAGAGCTCGTTGGAGGCAATGGCCGGACGTTCGCTCACCCGCACGCGCAGGCGATCGCTGCTGATGTTCCAGCGGCTCTGCAGGTACGCCGCTATGCTCTCGGCGCGCTCGCGGGCGATCCGCGATCGCTGTTCGGCAGAGGATCCCTCGGCACCGTCGCTGGTGCCCGTCAGGTCCAGCGTCGCCGTGCGATTTTGCTTGAGCCGCGCCCCAAGCACATCAAGGATCCGGTAATAGATCGGGAGCGTCTCGCGCGGGAGCGTGCGCTCGTCGAAGTTCTCCGTCGAAGACGACTGACGATATGACGCCCTGAGCGCCGTCGAGGCACTGTCGAAGAACACATACGGCAACAGCGGAAATGTCTGCGTCACGACAGTCTCACGAATCTCCAATGGAATGGTCGTTACCGAGGCGATCACGGCTGGAACGATCTCCGGCGCAGACTGGGCG
>DNLG01000084.1:4061-4292 GCA_003488525.1 Bacteroidota bacterium
CGATCAGACGGTAGCGCAGCTGTATGCCGCCACCGATGATCGTCTGTTCCCAGGTGGCGGCCGAGCTCAGCGATCCAAGTCCGTGACGGTAGAAGATCTCCGGACCGATCTCGAGGTTACTGCCGATGTTGAATGCTGCGCCAATCGCACCAGTTATACCCATCGACGTGCCGAGGCCGGCAAACTCACCCGACCCGACAGTGCGCCGCTTGACGTTCTCGGGGTAGAGGA
>DNLG01000084.1:4536-4700 GCA_003488525.1 Bacteroidota bacterium
CTGATCGGACGTGAGCGCAGGCTGGCCTCAATGCTGACATAGCCGAGCGAGCTCTCAAAGACATGTTCCTGGACAAGGGGCTTGTAGATGTTGTCGATCGGATCGAGAACTTCAAACCCCGCCTGCGTCTGCGTCATGAGCCGCGCAGGCCTCTTGGCATAGAG
>DNLG01000084.1:4961-8491 GCA_003488525.1 Bacteroidota bacterium
AGGACCGGGATCGCGGTGGCATTCGATACTGAAAGGTAGCCGCCACGGACGCCGATGGAAGCGACCTGGGCTTCGGCCCACGTCACGAGAATGAACACACATGTGATCGCCGCGGCGATTCCCCTCATTGCAGCTCCGATAGGTCAAAACGGCACGGGGGAAACTACCAGTTTTCCGCGCAGGATTCAACCTCAAAACGCGCCATGCACGCCATCAGACGTCAGCAGTCGCAGGGGGCTTACATGGCCACGGCAATGCGGACCACATACAGCAGACCAACGCCGATCAGCGCTATTCCCATGAACGCGCGTATGCGCAGCAACAACGTACCGGAAAGACGCTCGCGGTATCGCTGCACAAGCATCCCGAGCGTGACCAGCCACAGGGCGTTACCAAGTCCAAATCCAATACTGAAGATGAGCACGTCGGAGGTTGCCGATCCGAGCACTCCGGCACTGCGGATCATGCCGGACATCACAACGAGCGACGGAAGAAAGGTCGGGTTGGCGATATTGGTCACGGCAAATCCGATTCCTACAAGGAACGGAAGGAGCGCCGGTGCCAGCCCCAGCCTCTGTGTCCAGCGTGCAGGGCGGCCATCGTCGGAATCCTGCCCTGCCGCGGGTGATGGCCGGCGCAGAAACACCACTCCGACAACGATCATCACACTGGCAATGAGCAGGCGCGTAACGCTCATAAGGCCTGTCGAGCCCCCTGTCGCGGACGTTGAAACAAGCGCCGTGAGAAGTCCTCCGGATGCCCACATCGCTGCCAGGCTGTAGAGCACATCAAGAAGCCCCGCACCAGCCGCAAGGGCAACAACAGCGGCGAGCTTTTGGCGGGTACCGTAGCGTACGGCGGCCAGCCCAAGGGGGCCGGGCGGAATGGCCAGGATGTAGCCAATGATGAAGCCGGTGATCAGTGCCATGCAGGTAGGGTGCCGTTGTGCGAAGCTACGCAGCGCGGCATTGACGCATCGCCGATGGTGCTATTTTGTCGGTTACGGCATGAGTACCCAACAGAAACCTACGTCACTGCTTCCGCGACTCGGACTCGTCACCACCACGTCGATGGTCGTCGGTGGCATGATCGGATCCGGAGTGTTTCGTAATCCGTCGGCCATGGCCGGATTTCTGCATTCGCCCGAGCTGCTCATCGGCGTATGGGTTGTGGCGGGCATTGTCACGCTCTTCGGAGCTCTGACCAATGCAGAGGTGGCAGGCATGATCCCTGCCACGGGCGGTCAGTATCAGTACTTCCGTGCGATGTACGGCGAGTTCGTCGCCTTTCTCTATGGCTGGGCGCAGTTCATTGTCATCCAGACCGGTTCGATCGCCTCCATAACCTTCGTGTTCTCCGAGTACTTCAATACGCTCTTGCCGCTGTGGAATCTCGACGATGCCGTGGTGCAGTCATTTGCGGTGTCATTGCCGTTTGGAACGATCTATCCTTTGCAGACCATCGGCATCAAGCTGCTGACCGTGGCAGCCATCGGCCTTCTGACGCTGATCAACGCTTATGGCGTGCGCGAAGGCGGTCGTGTGCAGGTGATTTTCACCGTTGCGAAAGTGGCCGCCATCGCAGCGCTCGTCGCGCTGGCCGTTCTGGGTCCGGCCGGATCAATATCGAACCTCTCCCAGCCCTCTGCCTTCGGAGTACCTGCCGGGTCGGCCCTGATGCTGGCTCTGGCGATGGCCATGAACAAGGCCCTCTGGTCCTATGATGGATGGAACAACCTAACCTACGTCAGCGGCGAGGTGCGTGATCCGCAGCGGACGGTTCCGCGGTCGTTGATGCTCGGCACGGCGATCTGTATCGGCGTCTATGTGGCCATCAACATCGCCTACCTGCTGATCCTGCCGATCGATATGCTGTCGGCCTCCCAGGCTGTGGCGCGTGACGCTGCGTTTGTGATGATGGGGCCGACCGGTGCGGTGTTCGTCAGTCTTGCCGTCATCATCTCCACCATCGGAACGTCCAACGGCACCATCCTGGCAAGTTCCCGCGTGTACTATGCGATGGCCCGCGAGAAGATGTTCTTCCGAGCTGCCGGTCATATCAATGAGCGACACCGGACGCCTACCGTGTCGCTGACGATGCAGTTCGTCTGGACCTCGGTGCTGGTGTTTTCCGGGACCTTCGACATGCTCACCGACATGCTGATCTTCGTCAGCTGGGGTTTTTACGCACTCGGAGCAGCCGGCGTTTTTGTGCTTCGTCGCAGCATGCCAGATGCAGAGCGTCCCTACCGAACGTGGGGCTATCCGGTGGTTCCGATCGTCTTCATTGCCTTTGCCGTTGTTTTCCTGGGCTACACGGTCGTGTCCGACATCACGAACTACTACGCCGGAGTGGCGCCGGTGATCAACTCGGTGTGGGGACTTATTCTACTTGCCACCGGCGTGCCGATGTTCTTTCTGTTTTCAAAACAGAAGGCCGATCGAAACATTGAGGAATGACAGCTTGTCTTCACCGGCGTCGGTGCCGACGAGGTTGACCCAGTGATAGCGCAACTCGGCAAATGGCTGCAGGCCGCCGATGTCCAGTTGCACACCCGCGGCCAGGGCCGCTCCGATGCGGCGGCTCGAGGGCTCGAGCTCGACCTTGGCACCATTGACGATGATGTCCTGCAGCAGCGAGTTACCGGTCGCAACCGCCACGGTGCGGTAGGTATAGGAAGCCTCAGCCGTGAGGTACGGGGCCACGAGCCCCCTGAAGGCAAACGCCGTCACGCCGGCAGAGATCGGAACCAGCGTCGTTGCCGTCTGCAGCGTCAGCGTCTGCCCCGAGGCCAGCACCGCGGTCTGGTCCTGTCCGGCAAACCGGCAGAACGCTGCCGAACCGGAGAAGCTCAGCTTGTCGCTCAATCCAAAACGTAGGCGACCGCCGAAGTGCACGCCGAGATCAGAGGCATGACGGTAGGAGTCCGCCACGCCGAGGGTGTCAAGAGCCGAATACACACTCGAGATGCTCTCCGACGGAACACTCGCACCTGTGTAGATCCCGAAGGTGAGCGCTTCCTTGGACTGCTGCGCCGAGGAAAGCACGCCCGCAAGGGTCAGCATGACAACAACAATCCTCAGACTGACGCGTGGTGGGAGGTTCATCAAGTTCTCCGAAGCATGAATGATGGGAACGCCGACGTGGTCCAAAGGCCAAATCTAACGTCTGGTGGTGGTTCCTGTCGAAAACTTCTTCAGCACCAAACCGGTGCTCGGGCCCCCCGAGCACAATGCCATGGTAAATTTGCTCCCATGCGATACATGACCAAACTCGCACTGCTGCTGGCAGTGCTCATCGTGCCCTCCGTTCAGGCGCAGGTCATACCGACGGCGCGCATCGGACTGACGGCCGGCATCAATGGCGCGTTCCTCGGTCCTTCCGTGCAGACCTGGCGGAGCTTCGCCTCGGACACGCTCCCCAACCTTTCGCCGTACGTGGCCCCCGGCATTCGCTTCGAGGATGCGGGTTTCGGACTGGGCGTGATGTTCGGTCTGCAGGGGGCTTTCCCGCTTTCCAGCACCGTGCAC
>DNLG01000084.1:8777-10824 GCA_003488525.1 Bacteroidota bacterium
CTCGACCTGTCGGTGCCACTTGCAGCCACGACCTCACAGTCTGCCGTGCTGACGTCGGCCAACTCCACGGTCACGCAGAAGCTTGAAGACCAGCGCGACATTCCGGAGTTCTCCACCCGGGCCGCGCTGCTTGTCGGTCTTGGGTACACGCTCACCTACGGCAAGACGATCGTTCAGCCATTCGTTAGCTATGGCCTGCCGCTGACAAACCTCTCGGCCGCCGATGCATTTTCGCCGACCACCTTCGGTCAGCTTCGTCTCGGCGTCAACCTGTCGATCGGTTTCTCGGAGGCAAAGCCCATTGTCTCGAACAAGCCGGTCCTTGCCGGAACGATGGAGAAGATCACCGGTTACCGTGGCACCGACCAGGAGGTACAGGTCTCGTCGATCGACGTCGAGGATGTCCGGTACAACGAAATGTTCCCGCTCGTTCCGTATGTGTTCTGTCCCGAAGGGGGCCTGCCGGGCGACGTCGACCAATCCACGACCTTCGGCTCGGTGAGTGGCGAGTTTCAAGTTGGATCGCTGCCCCTCGACGCCGTAGAGGTCAATCGTAACCTGCTGAACATCATCGCCAGTCGTATGAAGCTTCTTCCCCATGCGACGCTGACCATTACCGGCACAGCCGATGGGCGCGGCGAAAAGTCGGCCAAGGGGCTCCCACAGTCCCGCGCCGACTGGACCAAATCCTACCTTGTCGGCACGTGCGGCATCGAGGGATCTCGCATCGTCACACGTGCAACTCCCATTCCCGACAAACCGTCCTCGCCGAACGACCCTGACGGCATCGCCGAAAATCGGCGCATTGAGCTCAGCACCAATGTTCCGGATGTTTTGGCGCCGGTGGTCATTGCCGCCGATAACCAGCGTGTGGCGAATTTCGATGTCGTGATGTTCTACCCCCGACTCGACGGAGATACGGTTCGCTCGTGGAGCATGACGATCTCACAGGCGGGCCGCCCCCTTCGCGAACTCAATGGAACATATCTGCCGCAGAAGATCAGCTGGTCGATCCGACCAAATGAACTCTCTGCTGCACAGGTCCCGGTCGACTACGAAATGGTCATGCGCAACGTCGACGCCGACTCTGTCGTTGTCAGCGGCTCGATACCAGTTGAATACGTATCGAGCGTGCAGAAGAAGACGGAAAATCTCGCCGACAAGACCGTGGATAAGTACTCGCTGGTACTGTTTGACTTCGATGATGCGGACCTCACACAGGACAACGTGCGCACATTGGAGGCCATGGTGCTGCCGAACATCCGCTCGAACTCGAAGGTGAACATCATCGGGTACACCGATCGTATCGGCAATGACGCCTACAATGAGAAGCTTTCGCGGGAACGCGCAGAGGCCGTTCGTGCGTTTCTCAGCGCACGGGCAAAAGAGGCCACCTACTCGGTCAACGGCGTTGGCGAAGCAACGGAAGTATTCTCCAATGCAACGCCGATCGGACGTCAACTCTCGCGCACCGTTCAGGTGATCGTCGAGACTCCTCGACGCTAAATCTGTCAGTCATTCTTTCTGCACACGTACCGCGGACCAGCACGTTGGATTATCGCTTTCTTCACGACATCAATTCGCCAGCCGACCTGCGCAAGCTCCACGAAACGGATCTGCGTCAGGTCAGTGACGAGGTTCGCGAATACCTCATCGACACCATCACGAAGGTTGGCGGGCACTTCGGCGCCGGCCTGGGTACGGTGGAGCTCACGGTTGCTCTGCACTACGTGTTCAATACCCCTACGGACAAGATCGTGCTCGACACGGGCCATCAGGCCTATCCGCACAAGATCCTGACGGGACGCCGTGATCAGCTTCATACGATCCGTCAGAAAGGGGGCCTTTCGGGCTTCCTGAAGCGCTCCGAGAGCGAGTATGACGACTTCGGTGCGGGGCATGCCACAACGTCGATCTCTGCCGCCCTCGGCATGGCAGCGGCACGTGATCAGCTGGGGCTGGACTACAAGGTCGTGGCCATGATCGGCGACGGCGCGATGACCGGTGGCCTGGCCTACGAGGCGATGAACAACTGCGGCGTGATCAA
>DNLG01000084.1:11028-11819 GCA_003488525.1 Bacteroidota bacterium
CTGTCGAACTATTTCTCCGAGCTGTTCGCTTCCGAACGCGGACGTCGCCTTCGGGAGAAGATCGGCACGATGACCGATAAGATGGATGGTTTCGGTGACCGTATCAAGTCACTGGCGCACCGCATCGAAGGCGGTATGAAGGCCGTCATCACGCCGGGGATGCTCTTCGAGGCCCTTGGCTTCCGCTACTTCGGTCCGGTCAACGGACATAACGTCGGCCAGCTCGTAACCATGCTCCAGGGCATTCGCGAGATGAAGGGTCCGATCCTTCTGCATGCCATCACGCAGAAAGGCAAGGGATACGGTCCGGCCGAGCGCGACAAGCAGTTCCTGCATGCCATCGGCAAGGTCGACAAGATCACCGGCAAGGCGGTCTCTTCGGCCCCGCCACCGGTGGCGCCCCCTCCCACCTATCAGAAGGTCTTCGGCGAAGCACTTACGGAGATCATGAACGCCACGTCGAACGTGGTGGGCATCACGGCGGCCATGCCCGACGGAACGGGGCTCGATATTGTGCAGAAGACGCACCCGAAGCGTGTCTACGATGTCGGCATTGCCGAGGGTCACGGCGTCACGTTTGCCGGTGGCCTTGCCACACAGGGCATCATCCCGGTGGTAGCGATCTACTCGTCATTCCTGCAGCGTGCGTTCGATCACATCGCCCACGACGTTGCGCTGCAGCATCTGCACTGCGTGTTTGCATTGGATCGCTCTGGACTCGTTGGTGCCGACGGACCGACGCACCACGGCGTGCTTGACCTTGGATATCTGCGCATCATTCAAGGCATGGT
>DNLG01000094.1 GCA_003488525.1 Bacteroidota bacterium
TCCCGTTCACGGGCTCATACCGCGTGCTGATGCGCACGGTGTCGCCCGGCTGCCAGTGCCTCGGCGGCGCGATGATCATGCGCTCGGCTTCGCCCCGTCCGACCGTGCGGACAAGGGCGTGCGAGGATCCGATGGAGTAGCAGAGGGCCATGATGATGAAGGTGATGGTGCTCATGGCAGCACCTCCTCGTAGATGGCTGCAATCCGATCGGCGGCCTTACGGTGTTCGTCGTCGTTGTTTACTAACCCAGTTGCTAGTGAATCATCGAACAACGGGATAAACGCGCCTTTTACATTGTCACGCAATGTCCAGCCGCCAAGAAGCGCATACCATACCGCCGTCCACCGCCTCGGCTTTACGTACGGTTCGGGTGCTTGCACTGCTATCGGCTGCCAAGGACACCCTAAAACCACATCTTCAAAAGGACACGTTACTACCTTGCCTTCATACATTACCCAGACATGATATAACCGGGGTATTCTATCGACACCGACACAATCGTCTTCCGTCGGCCTGCGGTCCGTTATCCATTCGCTCATGGCTTCGCCCTCCGCGCTGGCTTGGCGGCCTTCGCAGGCCTGCACATGCGTTTGAGGGACGCTATCGCCTTCTCGCATTCGAGAGCGTAGGCTTCGAGCGCCTTGACGCGCTCTTGCAGATCTTCGGCCACGTCCTCCAGCCCTGCGACTCTGCGCAGGGTGGAGGTGGGCGGTGTGATCTCGGTGCGCTTCGGCAGTCCGAGGGCGGAGAGCAGGATGTTAAGCATAGCGGCTCCGCAGATCTGTTGCGAGGATGTTGGAGAGAGTGTCCAGCAGGGCGAGGTATTCGCGTTCGGTATAGCATTCAATGCCGAACTTCTTATCTGCCCCTGAGGCGGTCTTGGGCAGCGTGCTGTCGACTATGTCCACTCTTGCATAGCAGCCCCTGAGATAGTATGCCGAGCCATGCCTGAACGCGGTGCAAATAATCCGCACGAGGCCTGCCTCATACTTGCGTTTGAACAGCTTCTCGCCTCCGCACCTTTCGATATCCTTCTGCAGTAGCACCCAACGAGGCTGCCGACGTTTACGCTGGCCGATTCCCTTTTCATGGTCGTCCAGCGCCTCGGCAACATTCTTTACATCCTCTTCCTCCAATCGCAGCTGGACTGTCTCCTCCGTAGGGTACTTCCTCGGCTCGGCGGGGCGCGTGCGGTCTTCGAGCAGCAGCTCGATGTTGCGGGCCATCTGTGAGATAGCATCACGAATAGCCCAGAGTGACATCTGCATTTCGGCCAGTCGGGCCTCGGGTGTGCTCGGTGGCAGCCATGACGATTGGTCTACCTTACTGCCGCCATTTACGATGTGGTTCATAGTCATTCTCCCTTAAAACGGCAAGCTGCCGTCATCATCGCCATCAGCGGCTTCGACGGTGCTCGATGGTGGTTGAATTGCTGGCGCTGGTGTGGCGCTCAGACGGCCGAGTACCTTGGCCTCAAACTCGGCGCGGATGAACTCCAGCTGCTTCGTATCGTCGTAGATCGTCTCGCCGCGCACCTGCATGACTTCGAGGTCGGGCAGGATCTGACGGCCTGCGGGTTCTGGGTCACGCGGTGAGCAGTACGGGCGTTCGAGCTTATGATCGAACTGCGTCACCGTGCATCCGATGATGGTCCGGTTCGGGTTGTCCTTCGGCGCGAAGCTATACGGACGGATGGTCACCGGCATACGCGGGTCGAACTTCTCACTGCACAGCGCCATGACCAGGGTCTTCGCATACCCTGACGTGTACTTCAGACTGAGGACATAGGTGTCCTTCGCATCGGCGAACACGAACTTCCACTGCTTGCCGAAGTCGGTATCGACCACCGAGCCGCTCATCAGCTTGCCGTTGAAGCTGTCATGCACGAACTCGTGGACGGTGTTGCCGTCCTTGGTCACGCGAGTGATGCAGCCTTCCTGCGGCTCTTTGAGTCGAATACGACACTTGCCGTCCGACATGGTGAAATAGGTTGCGCCCTGCAGGGGCGATGATTGCATGAATCCCATAGCGGTTACTCCTTTGAGTGTGGGATTGGGGATAAATCGGGCTTGGTGACCCTCAAACTTCTCGGGTGTATACCCTCAAACTTCTCGATTAAAAAAACGCCCCGCCTGCCGTCCCCACCACGGGCGACAGGCGAGGACTTCAGGCCTCGTCGGAGGACGGCGAGGCAGTGCCGGTGTGATTCGTAAGGTTAGGAGCGGTGGCGGCTTGTGTGTGTGCGTGCAGGATGACCTCGTCAGGGTCAACGGTCTTGATCTTCACGTCGCCCGGCAACATGCCCGTGATGACCATGCGTGGCTTCGGCTTGTAGTCGTTCTGAGAGCGGAACAGCTGGCAACGCGGCTCGATCTGTTCGGTGCGTGCCGTAGCGGCGTCCTCGCTCTGATCGGTCAGCGTGTAGGTCGGCTCCTTGCGCCAGTCTTTTGGTGACCAGTTGAACACGCGGTCGATGATGTGGCCGTGCTCTTCGGCGGCCTGCCAGTACATACCGAGTTGGACGGCGTAGTCGTCGTAGAGGTTCGTGCCGCTCTTGAAGTCGATCATCGCGCGGATGCGGATTTTCTTCCAGACCATCGTGCAGATGAGGTCGCACGCTCC
>DNLG01000039.1:0-9642 GCA_003488525.1 Bacteroidota bacterium
TTCCACCCTGATCCTGCCCCACTTCCAGCGTGTCCATACCGCCGGCATAGGACAGATGTCCGTGATAGCCGCCGATGACGCGCCACGACTTCTGAAGATAGTACTGTATCGGGATGACCCCGGTTGAATTCGAAGACCGCTATATCTGATCGATACGACGCTCCCGCTGACAACGCAGACGGGGGAAGATTGCACGTTGCTTCGGCATCTAATTGGCCTTTGTCGCCTTAGTCTTTTCCAGAAACACAATGGCATCGTACTCAATACCAAGGGTTTGGTCCACAGTCGACCTTTCGAGATCAGCTCCGATGAAGTAGATCTTCGTTGGCCTGAAGAATAGATTTTCGAGAGCTGTGTTTCCAGTGATGGCCGACATCGGGAGGAAGAATTGTGACCACTGTCCTTTCGCAAATGCCTGAGTCAGGACATGTTCCTCCTTTGGAGCAATTGTTGCCTCGCCGAGCATAGGAACTCCATTGGATAGATGCACAACACGAACAGTGCCGCCGTTTGTGAAGTAGCCAATTGTGTAGAACGTCTCTGGATGGCGCTGTTTGAGATTGTACCCCATTTGAGTGCCGGTAGCTCCAGTATTCTTTCCCGAGTGACCAGCGTGGGCCCAAATGATAACTTTGTTATTGTTTTCGTGCTTCTGAATCCAATCGACATTGTCGGCCATGTATGAGTCTCTGTAATTGAAGTACTTCAACTCATCGGCTATGTGTACAAATCCGTTGAATGTTTGCTGCACGATCTCCCAATGGCGGAGCATCAAATCATAGGCTCGATCACCGCTCTGTGCAATCAACTTGGATTTATTGGTGTTGAGATATGTCAGGATGGAGTTCCAGCGTGTTTGGTAGCCGGCGACCAGACTTGGGATCATTCGCTCAAGTTCTTCATAACTGTATGCTGACAGTTCTTGAAAATCATTCAAGAAAGGCTCTGCCGTCTGGTTAAAACTCGACATATACGCTGGGTCGTATGATGAAACGTATGCCTGGACACGCTTGGCACCTGCTTCGGCTGACTGAGCATCAAAACCATAGAACGTTACCTTGTCAGCTGGTGCGCGTCCACTATTGAATGTCCGTAGCCATTCAATGAGTTGAACAAACTCCTGATTGTTGTACACCCATCCTGAGATGTTCTGAACTGCTTCGAGGGCGGTTCCACTGCCACCTGTGATGTATGCGTTGATAGCCTGAGCTGTTGAGAAGTTTGTTTCCACGGCTAGCACGCGAAAATTCAGTTTCTCGACCATGTGCTGGATCATACGATGGCGTAGTGTGAAGAACTCACTCGTGCCATGCGTTGATTCTCCAAGTGCCACGATGGACTTGTCTGAAACAAATGACGAAAGAAAGCTGAGATCTTCTGTGCTTGTCGATGGCGATAAGGATGTGATTGGAATCAGCCTTCCTGCAAAGGCGTTCTGATTCAGGGTCTCAAGTACCTGGTCGACAGAAGAGCTCGGCTGATTGTCATTACTCGTACAGCTCGACATTACGAGCAGTAAACTGGTTGCCAGAGCGGTGAGAAGCAAAAAGCTCGAGGTGCCCCGAGCGGTGTTGCGCAACGTAGGTGTGCGTCCGATCTTCATGGTGGTTAGGATGTATTGTGCAGTAATAATCCAGAGCGGTGCGAAGCTAACCAAATCTGTTGATGATTGCGCAGCTTCCGATTGCGAGCACTGCTGATACAGGAATTCAGGTGTCGGTGATGAGCGATGACCGTAAGTCGTACATGATGATCAATGAACGACTGCATGGGTCGCCCCCTACGGGATGACGGTCAACACTGGATCCTGTCCCACTTCCAGCGTGTCCATACCGCCGGCATAGGACAGATGTCCGTGATAGCCGCCGATGACGCGCGTCAGTATGCGCACGTCCGAGACCATGATGCTGCGCCAGGAGCCGATGCCGTGCAATGTGCCGCGCAGGATGAGGGCCGACGAGCGAAGTTCCTGACGGAAGCTTTCGCGCACGGCCGGGGGGACGGCGCACTGAAGAAAGCCGCTTTCATCTTCCAGAGTGATGAAGAGCATGCCGCGCGCGGTTGGAGGAGCCTGACGCAGGATGACGATGCCGGCTACCGTGACCTGCAGGCGGGCATCGGGACTCAGCCGGCTGATGGTTTCGATCGTGCGGATCTCGAGTGACATCATCGAGCGTCGGTATAGCGTCATGGGGTGCACGCGGGCAGCCCCCTGCATGATGTAATCGTAGGCCAGGCGCTCCTGTGCACGAAGTGGCGGCAACGGCGGAACGTCATCGGCATGCAGTGCCGGCAGCGCAAAGAGCGTCTCCTCGGCCGAGGCCGCAGCCGACATGCGCTGACGCACAACGCCAACGATCCAGGCAGCACGGCGTGCATCGGGCTCAAGTGCCTGCATCGCACCGGCAATGGCGATGCATTCCAGCGTATCGCGCGGCACATCGGGCAGTCGCTGCACAAGGTCCTCTACGCTGATAAACGGCGCTCGTGCGCGCTCCCAGACGATCTGACGGGCAACGCTTTCACTGACGCTGCGGATGGCGGTAAGGGGCTTGCGGATCGCAACACGTCCGGCAGCATCATACTCGATGTCGTAGCGCAGACCCGAGCACATCACATCACACAGATATACGGGCACGTTCCAGCGACGGCACTCCTCTTCGAGCGTCATGAGGTTGTACATCCCCGGCCGATGCTGCATGAATGCTGCCATGTAGGCGGCCGTGTGGTGCGTCTTGAGCCAGGCGCTCTGGTAGACGATCTTGGCAAAGGCCGCCGCATGGGAGCGGCAGAACCCGTAGCCGACAAAGTGGGAGACCATTTCGTAGACCTTTTCGGCCGATGCAAGGTCAACACCGCGCCGGCAAGCCCCCTGCACAAAGCGATCACGCATGGATGCCATCAGATCTCGGTTACGGTTCTTTGATACCAGTGAGCGAAAGTCGTCGGCATCTTCCAGCGTCATGCCGGCAAAATGATGGGCGATCTCGAGGACCTGTTCCTGAAACAGTACAATACCCAGCGTGTCGGCAAGGATCGGCTCCAGGTCGGGATGCGGATAGGTTACCGGTTGCTGACCCCGACGTCGGGCGATATAGGGGTGGACCATGCCGCCCTGCAGCGGACCCGGCCGGAAGAGTGCAACCTCGGTGACGAGGTCTGAAAACCGCTCCGGCTGATGCTTGGCCAGCAGGTGGATCTGCCCCTGCGACTCGATCTGGAACACCCCCAGCGTGCGCCCGCTGCGGATCGTCTCAAAAGTCTGCGCGTCATCCAGCGGCAGATCATCGACGTCTGGAGCAGTCCCGGTATGACGCTGGATCAGCTCCAGACACTCGCTGATGCAGGCCAGCATCCTCAGGCCCAGCACGTCGAACTTGACCAGCCCCATCGCCTCGACGTCGTCCTTGTCGAACTGCACCACAGCTACGCCATTGGCCGAGCGCTGCACGGGGGTCAGCATCTCAAGGGGCTTACTCGACAGAACCATGCCGCCGGAGTGCTGACCCAGGTGCCGCGGATGATCCAGCAGCAGTGATGCGGCACGGATCAGGATCTCCAGCATAGGCACATTGCCAACCACACCGGCCAGCTCATGGCGATAGGTCTCAACGCTGTTGTTGGTGTATCCGGGAACAGATTTCGATAGTGCCCGTACGGTTTCTTCGGGCCAGCCGAGGGCCTTTGCCGCATCGCGGATGGCCATGCGGATGCGGTAGGTGATGATCGTTGCCGTCATCGCGGTCTGCTGCAGACCAAAGCGCTCCTCCATCCACATCAGCACTTCGCCGCGACGTTCACTGTCAAAGTCCACGTCGATATCCGGCGTCCCTTTACGTCCACGATGCAGAAACCTTTCAAACAGCAGATGGTGCTCCACCGGACACACACCCGTGATACCAAGCACGTAGGCAACAACGGAGTTGGCCGCCGAGCCCCTTCCGCTGCAGCGGATGCCGCGCTGCCGTGCATGCTGGACCACTTCGTGGACGACAAGAAAGAAGTCCGACAGCTCCAGCTGGGCGATGACGCCGAGCTCGTGCTCCAGCAGTTGCTGTGCTCGCGCGCGCGTCTGTGGCAGGCTGCGTCCGTAGCGTCGGTCGAACATGGCCGTGCACATCGTACGGAGCAGCTCGCCTGAGGTGACGCCATCTGGAACGCGCGCCGAAGGGGGCGTGATGTGCTCCGGCAGCAGATCGAAGCTGCACTGCGCGATGATGTGCTCGACGTTGTCGAAGGCCTCGGGGTAGGGAATCAGCTCCCGGAGCTCTGCCTGACTGCGCAGGCAGTGCCGGTCATGCACCGGCCGCAGAGGGTGAGGATCGTGAATGGTAATGCCCTCGCGTATGCACACCATGAGGTCGTGCACCGCATAGTCATCCCGCCGGGCATAGCGCACATCCTGCGCCACGACGATCGGTACCTGCTGCTCGCGGGCAAGGCAGACCATGGCGCGCATGCGCCGCAGAGCCCAGGGTCGGCCGTCATGAGCAATGCCGGCATAGAGGCTCTGACCATACATCTGCCGCAGGTCGGCAAGTGCGGCGGCAGTATCCTGTGGCGTGGCACTGAGCGTGTGCAGGATCACGACGCAGTCACCGCTGATGACGTGTCCCAGCGCATCGGCCTGCTGCATCTGCTGCAACGTCATCGACGTGCTCTCATGCAGCCGTGAGCTGAGTCGGCAGATGGCACGGTAGCCTTCGGCATTGCAAGCCAGCACGCTAATGTCCAGCGCCGAGGCAGATGCATGCGTGAGCTTGAGATCAATGCCGATCAGCGGCTTGATGCCCGCCCGGCGGCAGGCTCGCTGATGTCGGACGGCTGCATAGACTCCGTTGACGTCGGTGATGGCCAGTGCATGATGACCCAGTCCGGCCGCCACCTCTACCAGCGTCTCAACGCAGGATGCACCGTCGAGAAACGAAAAGTGTGAGCGAGTATGCAGCGATCCGAACATGTGCCGTTAATCGAAGATGCGTGAGAGCATCCAGCCGCTGATGCTGCTGTGGAAGATCTCCATCACACCACTGGTGGTGATCAGCAGCAGATACCGCCGCTGCTCGTCGCTGCCCCACCACGGGCCACGGGCCGACCAGCGGTCGAGCACCTGCTCGACGTCATACGCGCCCCCTCGCCAGCAGATGATCGTCGGCAGACCATTGCGCTGGGCAACATCGATCGGTTCCAGCAGAAACTTCATGCCTGATCTCCGTCCTGTTCGGCCCCGGCCGGCCTGATCGGCACGATCCTGGCATGACGCTCCGGTATCAGCGTCCATGGATCGAGGATCTCGATCTGTTTGAGCACACTGCCGTAGCGCGGACGCATCTGTTCGAGTAGCTCGGTGCGGGTGATCTCGGTGCCGAAGAGGTCCATCTGCTGACCCTCGGCCTGACGCAGAGAGGCCAGCCGAAGCCGGATACCGCGCCAGTACCGGTCGGCATGCAGGAGCTCACGGCATAGCGCCTGCACGTGCACCCAGAGTGTGCGCAGCAGCGTCGCCCCCTGACGCAGGATCCGCGCCCGCGTCTGCACGATACGCTCTGCAGCGTCGAGCACACCAACCTCGATGCGCCAGGTCTGACGCGTGCCCAGCTGCAGCGCCGCCCGCGCCGTGCAGCGCTGTGCCGTGTCGAGAATCATGCCCGGCTCGCGGACATCATCGTCGAAATGCTCGGTCACGATCACCTGCGGGGCCGGCACATACATCGGCAGCGGTGTGGTTTCCGTCTCGTGCAGCAGCCTGTAGAGTGCGGCCGCGCGTGCTCCGAACTGCAACTGCAGATGCCGTTCCTGAAGCGTGCGAAGCCGTCCGATGCTATCGAGTCCGAACAGCCGTAGCCGCTCGGCATCGTCTGCTGTTAGCCCCAATTCGGGGATCATGCTGAGAACGGCGGTTGATACATCATCGGCATGCTCGAAGGCGTCGATCCTGCCGGGCGCGACGCTGGCGCAGGCACGCAGGAGCGCATCGCTGCGCCGTGGAGCCATCGCGGCACGGCACCCGAAGGTGCGTACCACCTCGTGCAGACCTCGCATGTCGTCACGACCGCAGTAGATGCGTCCGCGCACGGGCACGGAGATCAGCGGCGTGCAGGCGTGAACCGCATCGAGCAGGGTATCGAAAACCGCATCGGATGCACGGTCAAGGAGGAGACAGAGAAGCATAGGCGATTATACAAAACGTATAATCCCTGTGCAATATGTCGGGATAAATAGGGAAGGGGCTTAGAGCTGCTTGATGCAGTTGCGCACCACGCCGACAATGCTGAAGTCCATGTCGGCCGTGATGGCGATGTCCTTGTAGCGACGATTTTCGGCCCGCAAAAGAGGCTGACCATCGGACATGATGTAGCGCTTGACGGTGAGCTCGCCGTAGACCTTGGCGATGACGATCTGCCCTGAGCGGGGCTGCAGGGCGCAGTCAACGATCAGGGTATCGCCGTCACTGATGCCGGCATCAGTCATCGAATCTCCAACCACGCGGATGAAGTAGGTGCTCTCGGGGTGCTCCAGCAGCATATCGGCCAGATCGATCTCACGTTCGATGGTGTCGTCCGAAGCCGTCGGAAGGCCCGCGCTGACGCCCAGAGCAAGCATGGGAATGCGAGGACCGCGGTCGGACTTTTTCCGACGTACCGGAGCTACCACCTGCGGAGAGTGACGCTTGAGTTCTTCGATGAGTTCGCGTAGGTGGGACACGTGATCCTCCAGTTGTTGCATGATAGAGCGCTTCTGCTCGCCCCCTGAGGCGACTTCCTGCTTGGTCTGCACGATGGGCGAGCCGGAACCGGTCAGCAACCAGCCGGAAGAAATGCCGTAGCGCGACTCAAGAGTGGCCAGTACGTGCTGCGGTACGGCCGTGCGACCGGATTCCCAGGAGTAGACGGTCGGGACGCGGACGTCGACGATTTTGGCGTATTCTTGGACGTTAAGCTTCAGGATCGACTCTCGAACCTGACGATGGCGGATGCCAAGCTGTGCGCGTGTGCTCATGACGGTATTCCAGTAACGTGACTGGGGATAACTTACAAAATGTCGAAGTATTCTACAATACCCGATCTCGATATTGAGTTCCTGGAGCCCCGTGAGCACGGTCTATGGCCGCATAGCCATCTCGATGAGCTTGTTTCAACATTGCAGTGGCGCTCGGAGACCATCACGATGTTCGGACGTACGATGCTGCAGCCGCGCCTGATCGCGTTCTATGCCGATGAAGGTGTGCGCTATACATACTCCCGCAGAACATTTACGGGGCTTGCCTGGACGCCGCTGCTGGAGCGTCTGCGGCAGGATGCCTGCCACCTTGCGGGGTCGACCTTGAACAGCGTTCTGGCCAATTACTATCGTGACGGATCCGATAGCATGGGCATGCACGCCGATGATGAGCCCGAGCTGGGGGTGAATCCGGTGATCGTGTCGATGAGCTTTGGTGCCACACGCCGGTTCGTGATGAAGCATCGTACGCGACGTGATGCAGATGGGGTGGAACTGGCGCTGACGGATTCAAGCGTCCTGATCATGCGCGGCGCAACACAGCATCACTGGCTGCATGGGATAAAAAAAGAAACGCGGCCCGTGGGGCCGCGTGTGAATCTGACGTTTCGGAAGGTGCTCAGCTGAGTGATCAGCGGCACGAGTCGATAAGTGAATCGAGTTGGGCAACGGTAGCATTCTCGTAGAATGTTTCGTTGATGGCGATCATCGGCGCACCGCCGCACGCCCCCATGCATTCGACTTCTTCGAGGGAGTACACGCCATCGTCGGTGGCCTGGTTATGTCCAATGCCAAGACGCTGCTTTGCGTGACGGTAGAGCTGCTCACCACCGCGCAGCATGCACGAGACGTTCGTGCAGACCTGGATGTGATGCTTGCCCATTGGCTTCTTGAAGTACATGGTGTAGAACGACGCAACACCAAGCACATGGGCGTAGGGAAGCTCCATCACGCGGGCGACCTCTTTCATGACGTCTTCTGAGAGCCAGCCCCATTTCTTCTGCGCCATCCACAGGACGGGCATAATGGCGGCCTTCGGTTCAGGATACTTTGCCTTCAGCGATGAGATGCTGGAAAGCTCTTCGGAGGTGAATGTCGTAGTCATGGGCACGAAAATACAGATTTTGTTTATCGAAGTCGCTTGACGAACAACTTTGCTCCAAGCCAGATGCGCAGGGCGGTAATGACCTTGTGCACCGTACTGACGCTGATGCGCCGGTTGAAGATGCGATAGTCGTTGAGTTCGATCTTCTCCAGCAGCCGGTAGTAGATCGCATCCATGATCTGGGCCGCAACCATGGTCATACGCTCGTCCGGACGCAGCAGCGCCCGTGCCTGATGATAGTACTCGCGGGCACGTTTGGCCTGGAACTCCATGAGGTTGATGAACCTCTCGTCGTAGACCTGGTTACGAAGATCATCCTCCGTATAGCGGAATCGCACCAGATCCTCTTTGGGGATGTACACGAATCCGCGGTCATAGTCTGACTTGACGTCGCGCAGGATGTTGGTCAGCTGCAGCGCATAACCAAGGTTGATGGCATACTGACGCGTTGACTCGTGACGATACCCAAAGATCTCGATGGAGATGAGGCCGACGACTGAGGCTACCGAGTAGCAGTAGCGCTTCAGGTCGGCAAAGGTCTCGTAGCGACGCTGAACAAGATCCCTTTCACAACCATCGATGATGGTCTGCAGATACTGCTTCGGAATCTTATAGCGGTTGATGACACTACGCAACGGGTCGACCGATGATGAGACGTCTGCCGACGCGGCATAGATACCTTCGATCTGAGATCTCCACCATGAGAGACGCTGACGCTTTTCATCAATGACGGCTTCTTCCTGAGAAGGGTTCTCATCAACAATGTCGTCGATACGCCGCGCAAAAGCATAGATGGTCTTGATAGCCGCGCGCTCCTCCTTTGGCAGAAAGCCAAACGAGTAATGGAACGACGTGCTGCCGTTTGTAGAAAACGCCAACGCGTCCTCGGTGTCGGAGAAGACGTGCTTCGACATGGGGCGAAGTTACGAGTTCGACCCGTGACGAAGTGATGTGCCTGCTCTGGCAAGCGGCTTATGGCGCAGTACGTGGGTTAGACGGCGCAGCACATGCCACGCATGCCGCAGCCCGAGCGTAGGGCGTTTTGCCGGATCGGCACGCGCGGCGCACAGGTCCAGCATCGTTACCCCACCGGCAATGGTCATAGCAACCTCCCAGCGAAGCCGGCGCGAGCGTAGGTTCGCAAGAGTGTCACAGCCATGATCGTACAACTCATACGTGCGACGGATGGTCTCGTCGTGGTCGAGCGGGAGATACCGTCTGCCCCTTGCCTGATCGGCCGCCGCGTCCTGCAGGAAGTTGGTGATCTGCAACGCCGTGCAGACGGCATTACTGGCCGAAATTGCCGACGCCGATGGTGCATTCGGGGCGTGATCGAGTCGAAGCAGAAGTTCTCCCACAGGATCGGCCGAGTTGGAACAGTAGGCCATAACCTGCGTCCACGTTGTAAATGCCTGATGCCTTGTATCGTCGACAAAGGCGTCAAGAAGCCTGTCGAACACGCTTAGCGGAAGAGCGAACCGAGCAATCGTATCAGCCAGTGCGACGTCCACGGCATCATCGGCAAGGGGCTGGCGCAG
>DNLG01000039.1:9860-18375 GCA_003488525.1 Bacteroidota bacterium
GCAAAGGCATAGATAGCTGCTATCGGTCGGCGCAGATCAGACGGAACCAGCAATGAGGCAACCGGGAAGTTCTCATAGTGTCTGCGGGCTAACCGCAGGCAGATCTGGTAGGCGGCTTCAATGGTCATGTTGCAAAACGAAACGACCCCACATCAGGCCGACATGGGGTCGTGAATTTTCATCGTTGAACAGGGGGCGTCAGCTACGTGCGCTGAAACGCTTATCGATGATCTCGGCGTTCTCACGGACCTTCTGGAACCAGGTTCCGAAGGCAGCACCGCGAATCCGTGCTGATGCACCCTGCAGCTGTGTTGGCAGATCCTTGTTGAATGCAGCCAGATCGGCATCCGTGCGGTTGAGCACCTTGATGACAAACCAGCCACGTTCGCCCTTGATTGGTCCGCTTACCTGACCGACAGGAAGACTGAAGGCCTTTGCTGTGACCATGTATTCTCCGCCGAAGCCGGTGATCATGCCATTGTTGCGAAGACCCGCCTGCGTCTGATAGGGGATAGACGAATCACCACCGCGCGCCGCCGACAAGCCGGACGTAGCGGCCAAAGCAGCAACCTGCTTGGCCTGTGCTTCGAGCTTGGCAAGCTTGGCGCGCTCAGTTAACACGCGCACGATGCGCTCTCGCACGTCCTGTAGTGGCATCACGCCAGGTTCACGAACGTCCGATACCTGAGCGATGACCGTACCGTAGTACTTGACGTCGCGACGCAGGGCAGCACCGACCTCGTTCTCGAACGCCCATGCCGTGATCTCGTATGACTGAAGAATTGGCGTCTCGCGGCGGAACATTGGCGACTGCTGCACAACGGCAAAGAACTTGCTCTTGTACTTCGCGCCCACCGATTCGATGGTCTCACCGTTGGTGATGGCCGTCAGGGCCTCCTGGGCAGCAGCGGCAACGGCGCGCTTGGTGGCCGAGGAGATGGAGGTCTTGAGAGTGATCGTTGAATACTTGTATTCGACCGACGTCTTTTCGGTCACCTTGATGATGTGATAGCCGAATTGCGTTTCCACCGGGCCAACGATCGAACCGACCGATGAGTTGAACACGGCGCTGTCGAAGGCGGCAACCATGCGCCCCTTACCGAAGTAGTTCAGGTCTCCGCCTTGCTGGGCCGAACCTGGGTCCTTGGAGAACGTGCGGGCCAGTTCGGCGAAGTCTTCACCCTTTTTAACGCGAGCCATGATCGACGTTGCCTGCGCCTTTGCCGAGTCCTTGGACATGCCATCGAAGGAAATCAGAATGTGCGAGGCGCGAGCGATCGGGTTGACGCCTTCGCGGCGATCATCAAGTCGGTAGAAAGCGATGCCGCCGGGGATGTTCAGAGGGCCGAAGACCTCACGAGGTGCGAGCGTGCTCAGAGCTGTCGCGACGTTCGGGTCGAGTTCGTTTACCGCCGTATACTCCGATTGCGTGCCACGCAGGTCGCTCATTTCCTGGCTGAAGACCGAGTCGCGAGCCTCAGGCGTTGCAGCCTGCGCAAGGGCAGACGTCAGACGCATGGACTTCTTCTGCGCATTCAGCGTATCGTCCTTTGAAGGGATCTGCGGGAACACCAGATACTTGATGGAGCGTGCCGCGCGCTGCGGGTAGAACTGCTTGTTCTTTTCGTAGTAGTCGGCCACGTCGGCATCGCTGACCTTGACGTCGGCATCAGCTACACGGTTGCTGCTCAGGGCGACGAACTCGATGTCGGCAGAAGAGTTCTCCCGGACAAAGTCCTGCTTTGCAGCAGCCACCGAGGGCGTGCTGGCAACGGCTCCAAGAGTCGATGCCAGAGCCTGCTGCAGAAGCTGCATCCGAAGGTAGTCCTCTGTCTGCAACAGAATGCCCTTCCATCGCTCGAGGGTAAGGCCATTTCGCTCGAGCAGTTCCTTGACCGATTCCGGTTGCGTCACCAGCGTCCACTGCATGCGTGGGTCAAAGTTGCCCAGACTGTCCTTACCGAACTGGAACTGCTGTGGCGGGTTCGTCACAAGCATATCGATGATCTGCTGGGGTGTGACAACGATTCCAAGCTTCTCAGCCTGCTGGCGCCGCAGAACCTCATTGATCATCTCGTCAAAGATCTGCTGACGGATGACCTCGTCATCGATCTCCTGGTTCGGATTCTGCTGCCGCTGGTTTTCGATGGTTTCCTTGACGCGTGCCTCGAAATCAGCCACCGTTATGACCTCGCCGTTGACGGTGGCTGCTGCCATGGTCTCTGCTGAAGGCCTGTTGTTCCTGATGCTCGTGCAGCTTGAATCTTGCACGACCATGAAGACGATGAAAAGTGTGGCGATGACAGCAAGGAAATACGGGCTGATCTGCCGAAAGCGTGTTATGGCACCCATAGTGGGTACTCCTCCGTCGTGAGAATGACACAATGAAATGCGGTCGGAGTCTTCAGGACGTTCCGAACACATAAGCCCCAAATATACGGTCAAGGGGCTATTCAATGGCGGGTTTGGCCGTAACTTTGACGCGAAATCGGACGCGTTACAGCGTTCTCCTCTGGAAAGATTTATCCCCATGAACCACCAAGAGTTACAGTTTGGCCCCTTTTCGGTCTCCCTTCTGGAGACATGCCGATTTGGTCTCGACGGCGGCGCGATGTTCGGTGTTGTCCCCAAGACGCTCTGGGAGCGGGCCTATGCATCGGCCGATGAACGAAATCGCATTCCGATGGCCGCCAAGGTTCTGCTGGTACGCGCCCATGGGCGAACGATCCTGGTCGATACCGGAAACTGTCCATGGATGAGTCCCAAACTGCGCGAGATCTACGATATCTGCTTCGACGATCATTCGATCTCGGGATCACTTGCACGCGCTGGTGTGGACGCTGCGCAGGTGACGGACGTGGTGCTCACGCACTTGCACTTTGATCACGTTGGAGGGGCTATGCTCGAGACCGGAGAGCCTCGGTTTCCAAACGCGGCCTACCACGTGCAGAAGCGGCAACTCGACTGGGCGCGCGCGGCAACCGAGAAAGACCGTGCGTCGTTCATGCCGGAGATGTTCGAGCCCCTTGTCGGATCGGGCCGCATGAACATCGTTGACGGAGATGGTGAGCTCTTCCCCGGAATGTACCTTGAGTGCGTCCACGGACATACGCAGTCGATGCAGACCGTGCGCCTGAGTGACGGACAGACGACGGTGTTCTTTCCGGCCGACCTCATGCCGACCTCGGCGCACATCAGCGTACCGTACGGTATGGCATACGACAACTTTCCGCTGACGACGATCGACGAGAAGAAGCGCTTGTTGCCGCGCATCATCGATGAGCAATGGATCGTAGTGTTCGAGCACGACGCGCTGCGTGATGCCGGACGCATCGTGCGCACCGACAGGGGAGTGGCGCTTGGTGAGGAGTTCGTGCTGTGCCGCTGATGGACGCGCAGGAGATGCATGCCGATGGGCGACGCTATGTGCTTGTCTGCAGGTCAGTCGATGTTGTCGAGCGACGTGGATATCGCGTAGAGATCGACATCGAGCATGACCTTGCGCTGTTCCGCGTTGATGGTCAGGTGCGATGCGTCACCAACGTCTGTCCGCATAAACGTGAAGCCCGAATCTTTGACGGCTTTGTTGCCGACGGTACCGTGTCCTGCCCGCTGCACGCATGGAGATTCGATCTCTGCACAGGAGCGAACGTAACGGGTCAGGCCGGACTCCGCACCTACGACGTTATCGAGCGCGCAGGACGCGTGTGGGTTAACGTGCCAGAGTGACGCTTACCTGCGCGGATCCACCGACGGAACTGTCTGCAGGGGGCTCCTGGGCAATGATCGTTCCGGCGGTGAAGGCCTTTGTGGGTCGCTCATTGATGGTGGTTATCTCCAGCCCCAGCTCCGACAAAGCCGATCGCGCCTCGTCGATATTCAGCCCAACCAGGTAGGGCATACGCAGCGTGGCTCCTTGAGAGACGCTCACGTTTACGGAAGCATCGGCCGCAACCGGCGCTCCGGCAGCCATGGACTGCCAGGCGATCGTCTCCGGCTCGTGTTCGGCGCTGATGGTCGATGATACTGAGCCGAGCTGAAGCCCGCTGCGTGCAAGGGCTCGGCGCGCCTCACCGAGACTCATGCCGATAAGGTTCGGCATCGTTACTGCTTCGAGCCCCTTGCTTACTGTGAGGTACACACGCCGACCTTGCTTCACGATAGAGCCGTCGGCCGGAAGCTGAGACATTACCACTCCGGATGGTACCTCGGCGCTGTGCTGATAACGGATATCCTTAACCTGCAGGCCGAGGTCTTTGAGAACATAGTCGGCGCGTTCGACCTTCTGACCGATCACCGAGGGCACGCGCACCGTATCTGCCGTCGAGACGATCCACGGTAAGGCCAGCTGATCAACGATCAGTAGCATGAGGATGATGGCCGAGCCGATCACGCCTGCTGCGATTCCTATCTTGCGCCACGTCCACATTTGCCTGCGAAGATATCCAGACCTCATGAACAACGATCAATCGGCCATCTACTCATCGATCATTTCGGCCATCTCTCAGGTCCGAAGGGTCGTTATCACCACCCATGTCAATCCCGACGGAGACGCCATCGGATCGTCGCTCGCTTTATGGCACTGGCTTCGCGGCAGGGGCATTGATGCTTCGGTGGTTCTCCCCAACGCCGCCCCGTCGAATCTGCGCTGGATGCCGGGAGCCTCGTCGATGCTCACGTTCGGTCCGGCCAGCATGCAGCTGATCGACACGGCAGAGGTGATCGTCGTACTCGATCTCAACACGCTCACGCGTCTTGGCGAGCTGGGACAGCGTATCGCCGCGTCCACTGCCAGGATCATCAATATCGATCACCACACACATCCGCAAGACTTCGCCCACATCGCGCATATCGACACTTCCGCATGCTCCACGTGCGCGATGATCGGGCAGCTCCTGTTCACGGGTGGCGCTGCCTCGGACATTAGCCCCGAGATTGCCACCTGTATCTACACAGGGATCATGACCGACACCGGCTCTTTTCGCTTTCCGCGCACCACCGAAGCGGTTTTTCGTCTTGTTGCCGATCTCGTCGAGAAGGGGGCTGACCCCGTAGTGTGTTTCGACGAGGTCATGAACCAGAGCTCGTTCGGCCGCACAAAACTGCTTGGTGCAGCCCTGGCCTCGCTCACATTGCGGTCCGGTGGGCGGCTCTGCACGATGACCGTGCGCCGTCAGGATCTGCTTGACACGGGATGCAGCGTCGATGACGTCGAGGGCTTCGTGCACCACACCCTCAGCATCGCCGGCGTGCAGATGGGCATTCTCTTTGTCGAGGTCGACGGGGAGATCAAGTGTTCGTTCCGGTCAAAGGGCGACGTTTTTGTGCGAGATCTTGCGGCCACGCTCGGAGGGGGCGGACATGTTCATGCCGCCGGAGCTCGTGTACGTCATCGTGCATATGAAGAGGTCGTCGCCCAGGTCACGACATCAGCAGAGGCACTCTTCGCCGCATGAGACGTCAGCGGCCGAGACAGGTGCCGATGATATCCATGCCCGTATCGACAAGTTCGCGGGTGAGGTTAAGGGGCGGACGGAACCGTACGGACCGGTCACCGCTGCCGACCAGCAGCAGGCCGTTGTCATAGGCGGTTTTGAGGAAGGCATTGCGCTCGTCTTTCGACGGAAGGTCGAAGGCGCAGAACAGACCCATTCCGCGAATGTTCGACATTCGGTCATGGCCGACCTGGTCGCGCAACCCACTCAGCTGCTGACGAAGATAGGTGCCGACGTCTGCGGCGTTCTGCACAAGCTTCTCTTCATCAATGATCTCGAGATACTTTGTTGCCCTCACCATGTCAACCAGTGAGCCGCCCCAGGTGGAATTGATCCGGCTGGACGTGTGGAACACGTTGTCCGGCACATCGTCAATGCGGGGCCCCACGACGATGCCACAGACCTGCATCTTTTTTCCGAACGACATGATGTCAGGTTCGACCCCAAGCCCCATGTGCGCCCACCAGTGGCCGGATATGCCGACGCCTGTCTGCACTTCATCGAAGATGAGCAGCGCTTCGTTCTCATCGCAGAGCTCCCGGAGGCGGCGAAGGAACTCAGGGCGGAAGTGGTTATCGCCCCCTTCACCCTGGATCGGCTCGATGATGATTGCGGCGATATCGTCTTTGTTGTCGACAAACGCCTGCTTGATCGCTGCGACGGCCTCGTCCTCACGTCGCCGCACATCAGTCAGGACGTCATCGGTGACCGGGAAGGAGAGCATGGGCGGAGCGATCCGCGGCCACTTCCATTGGGGCCAGTGGGCAACCTTCGTCGGATCGGTGTTGGTCAGGGACATACAGTAGCCGGATCTGCCGTGGAATGCCCGCTGGAAGTGGATGATCTGATGTCCGCGATCGCTAGTGTACCCTTTTGAAAAGTTCCGGCGGACCTTCCAATCCATCGCAGTTTTAATGGCGTTCTCGACGGCCAGTGTTCCACCGTCGATGAAAAAGGCATAGCGGAAATGCTTCGGTAGGGCAAGCTCGAAGAAGGTCTTCACGAAGGTGGCCATGTGCGTCGTGTAGATATCCGAGTTCGACGGCTTGTTCAAGGCAGCCCTGCCAATGAACTCCACGAAGGCCGGATCGACCATCTTCGGGTGGTTCATCCCTATGGGCATCGAGGCGATGCAGGTAAAGAAATCCAGGTATGGACGCTGCGTTCGCGCCTCGACCATCCAGGCCCCGTGGCTGTTGTCAAGGTCGATCACATGGTCGAATCCGTCAACCAGGATATAGTCCCGTAGGGTCGGGAGAACGTTTTCAGGGGCGATGTCGAAGCGTGGTGAGTAGGATTTCATGACCGCGAAAATACGGACTTGACGCAGACCTCTGTTCGGTGGGTCACATGAAAGTTCGATTGCCAACGTTATGACAAGGGTGCCCATTTCGTATATTGAGCACGGCTTCTCGCTAGGGGGAGTAATTGCGTTACCATCAATGTCGACAGGAGTGGCGATGACAGCAGGAGGACATGCAGCAGTTCCAAAAGCTGGGTTTCAACACACGGCGGTGCTTTTGGCACTTACCACGGCAATCGCCGCGGTTTTCTATCTATTCGTCATTCCGACTGCGGTTCAGATGGCCGTGTCGAACCTCTTCGCACCTGAGGTGTCTGAAAAGAGCGGCGAAAAGTTTGACTTCGTGATCCCGGGCGTGAAAACCCTCATGACGAAGGATGCCTCTGCAATGGCGCCAGGCGAGCGCCAGACGAAGGCTGCCGCCGAGGGGCTGAAGAAGATGATCAAGTCGGAGTACGTGTTCGACTTCGAAACCGGTGCGCATCGCACCGTTGAACGTGACGGGTACCTGAAGGAGCATGGGACTTGGGTTCTGCGCGCCACAGGAGAAGGTGGCCTTGGAGAAAACTCGATCATCATTGAGCCTCCGATTGGTTTTATCGTTCTTTCGCTGGCGATCGGGTTCACGTTTGCCATCTTTATCACGTTCTTCTTCCCGAGCAGCATCGGCTTCATGGCGCAGAAGGTCGAACGCGAGATCCATCACACGAAGACGAAGATCCGCCTCCAGTCGGGCTTCCCAGATGAGATTGTTGAGTTGCTCACGATGCCAGACCGTGATCTTGACCAGTTGGAGCACAAGGACGTGCGTGCGGCGTTCAAGGTCATTTGGGACCGCACAGCGCAGGAGTCCGAGGATGAAGCCAAGGCTCGTGGTCGTCGGTTGATCCGCTTCGATGAGATCTTCACGCCGGAGGTAGCACTGTCGGAGTTTCGTAAGGAAGCTCTTTTCATCCGTATCAACGAGTATTTCTCCGACTTTGTGGTCAAGGAAATTCTTGACACGACGGCCGGCATTGAATGGTCACGCAATCGAACGAAGCTTTTCGGTGGCCTGCGTCTGTACATGGCGCACCACTTCACGGAAAAGTATTCGAACAACGTTACGGGCCTTGCCTACTTCGGAGCCGCCATTCTGATCGTCATCATTGGTATCCGCGGTCTGAAGTTCATTCCGGCAACCAAGCCATCGCTCATCCTGGCTGCTATTTCTCTTGAGGGTGCCCTTCTTGCCCTGCTGGCCTTTGGTCTTGTGTACACCGAAGGTGAGGAGCGGATGGATAAGCTCATGAAGAAGATGGAAGACGCCAGCAAGAGCCAGCTCGAGACCATGAAGGATGTTTCTGAGGACATGCACTCGATGGCCAGCGCGCTTGTGGGTGAAACTTCGGAGATCATCAAGAAGAAGGTTGAATTGGCTATTGCTGAAGCACTTGCCAGCGATGACAACGTCAAGCGCGTTGTCTCCGACAAGGTCGCCGAGAAGATCATCGTCGCCATGCGCGAGGCGTTCCCGACGCCAAAGAGCAACGGCTGATCGGAAACAGTCGGTCGTCACACGAAAGAATGAAGAGCGCCGTGGTACACTCAACTGTATCACGGCGCTCTTGGCTTATGCAGAGATTTCTATCCATCCTTGTTGCGGTCTCACTCTTTCCGGCATTGCTGCTTGGGGGTGAATCGGCGCGTCAGATACGAATAAGTGAGAAGGGGCTTG